>CAYPUH010000026.1:0-23907 GCA_964413725.1 uncultured Cytophagia bacterium | reverse complement strand
ATATGATACCGATCCTCAAAATGATGCCTATATCAAGGGATTATTGTCACAACAGGAACTGTACCGTTTCGATCGGATTCTCATGGTCGAAAAGAGACAGAGTGGAAAACGTCTTTCTCAGAGCCGGGTCGCCGACCTCGCAAATCAGAACACAAAGATTATAGATGCCTATGATCGGTGGCGCAATTGTCATGATATGATGCGTAGCAGCACTCATGTGGTTTATCCGGATGAGCGAAAGCATTTAAAAATCCGGGAATAGGCTCCCACCATACAGAAACTGCAGCACCGTACCCGGAAGATGATGAACTCTATTTCATTGGCACAGACTCATCAGCAAATCCGGGTTATGCTCCTATGAATCTACAAGGTTAGTATCCGTCAGCGGAGCACGGGTGAATCTACACTTTGATTCAGCGTGGTTCGATGAATCGTTCCGGGTTCGCATCGGATTTTACAAGGAGATGTTATGACGAGACAGTTCGTAATCCTGGCCATGGTCTTGTATGCAATGGTTGTCTCTGCTCAGCCCAGAATACCCGAAACGTTTTGGGTTCGCTATGTAACGGATTTTGGAACACCTGGCGATCGTCCCGGCCAGTTTTCATTTCCAACCGGTATCTCGGTCGATCCGAATGGCAACGTTTTGGTGGCAGACACCGGCAACCATCGGATTCAAAAGTTTACCGGACGGGGAAAATTGCTGGCACATATCGGTGGATTCGGATGGCAAAGCGATCAATTCCAGAGGCCCATGGATGTAGGGACTCAAAGTGGTTTGAATATCTTTGTGGCCGATTATGAAAATCAACGTGTCGAGCGATATGATAAAGATTTGAACTGGATACATCACATCGAGCCGGATCGACAGGTGGAGGAAACCCTTCAGTTTGATTTCCCCAGGTCTGTTGCCGTGAATATTCATGGGGAGTTGTTTGTGTTGGATGACGAACAAAACCGTGTGGTGAAACACGATACCCAATTCCAACCGGTTGTATCCTTTGGGGACTATGACTGGGGCGATGGCAGTCTGATCGATCCACAACAAATTGCCATCTCCCGGGATGATCTTGTTTACATCAGTGACGCCGGACAACACTGTATTATGGTTTTTGATACCTTTGGCAACTATTTGTACCGTTTTGGCGCCGGCATTTTGGATCGTCCTCAGGGTTTGGGAGTAACAGACGACCTGATTTGTGTGACAGACAGTCAAACCAATATGTTTTATTGCTTTGATCGCACGGGACGGTTTCTCAAGTCGATGGGGGGGACCGGTAAAAAACGCGGGGGTTTTGATACGATAGGGGATTGTTCTGTTTATCGCAATTTAATTTATATTGTCGACACAGACAATCATCGGATTCAGGTGTTTGAATACGGTTTTCGGGATAAATGAAACGGTGGGATCGGAACGGTTTGATGAATAGGCGACTCTGGACAGGGTTCATACTGCTGCTGCTTGTGGTGACGATCAATGCTCAGACAACCGGCAAGATAGAATCCATGGGGTTATATGAAAAGGATCTCGCATTGATGGGCGAGAACCGCAAGGGTCCATACTTTTTACCGGACAGTCTGATTGTTGACGGATCGGAACAGGTTTTTCTCGATGGTGAAGCCGCTTCCCGTTCGCTCTACACCTTTGATTACCTGGATGGGGAGCTCCGTTTCAGACACATTGTTTCCGAGGATACACAAATCCGGATTGTCTATAAAGTCACTCCCTACGATCTGCCCCGGACTGTTTACCACCGTCGATTGCGCAAGCGGGTTGAAAATGCGCCTACCGGGTCGTCATCACCTCGGGTTCGGCAACTCCGGACCCGGGAAGAGGGCGAACGAGATTATGCCGCCGAGCTGCAAAAGAATGGCAGCATCACGCGGGGTGTTACGGTTGGAAACAACCGGGGTCTGAAAGTGAATTCCAGTCTTAATCTGAATGTGAGTGGACAAATTGCCGATCAGGTTGAGGTGGTCGCCGCTCTTACCGATCAAAGTACACCCATACAGCCAGAGGGGACCACTCAGAATCTACAAGAGATTGACAAGGTGTACGTCAAGCTGAGATCTCCGCATTTGTCCGCAACCCTTGGCGACTATCAACTCGAGTTGGCCGAGACTCAGTTTGCCCGGTATCGGCGCAAGCTTCAGGGAGCCATGGGAGAGGCCCGCTATGATCGGTTTGATTTAAAGGTGTCCGGTGCCGTATCACGCGGGAAATTCCGATCGCAAACCATTCAGGGACGGGAAGGATTTCAGGGACCCTATCAGCTCAAAGGCGAGCAGGGACAGATCGCCATCATTGTTTTGGCCGGAACCGAGCGGGTTTATGTTGACGGGGAAGAGATGGTTCGCGGAGAAAACAATGATTATATTATCGATTATGCTGCTGCACAGATTACCTTTTCCCGTCGTCGATTGATTACCGGGGACAGCCGGGTCGTTGTGGATTTTCAGTATTCCGATGAACAATTTCGACGCCATCTCTACACTGCGCGGGCCCGGGGGCGATTGTGGCAGGACCGAATACAGATCGGAGCGGCTCTGATTCATGAAGCGGACGACAAAAGCAATCCACTGGACGTCAGTGTGACCGACCAACGGTTGCAAGTACTCCGAGAAGCGGGTGACGACCCTGATAAAGCGGTGATCGACGGTGTCGAACGCGTGGGAGACGGTGAGGGTCGATATGTCCTCTCCGAAGAAGGGCATTATCAATACGTCGGACAGGATTCGGGTCATTATCAAATTACCTTTTCAGATGTGGGGGCGGGTAACGGCGATTACATGTATAGCGGTGGAGGTGCTTACGAGTTCGTCGGCAAGAATGAAGGACGGTACGCTCCGGTGATCCTGTTGCCCACGGCCCGGAGTCATGATGTGCTTGATTTCAATGTTGCCGTGAAACCCGTGTCCTGGTTTTCCGCTGCCGGAGAATGGGCGATCAGTCAGTTCGATCGGAACACCTATTCCGGGATCGATGATGGTGACAACCAGGGACTCGCTCAGGAATACCACATCTCACTGGATCCCGATTCACTCGCCGGACTGGGTCGCCTGACGGTTCAAGGACGGTATCGAACCATCGACAACCGGTTCCGGGACATCGATCGAACCACAGAGGTGGAATACAATCGCAAATGGGATCTTCCGGAGAACACCGAACGTCAGGAGGAAACCGGTGAGGCGACATTGCGCTATGAACCACTCCGTGGATGGTTTATGTCAGCCGGTTATGGTCATATTCGAAAGGGGTCCGATTTTAGCTCTGACCGTGCTGAATTTCAGAGTGGGTGGTCTCGCAGTCGCGCCTTTGAGTATCAATATCGGTACGAGCGTATTCAACGAGAACAACATGTTTCCAATAGCGGGGATTGGCGTCGTCAGCGGGGCAAAGTGTCGGCCCAGTTGTGGAAGCTGCGCCCCTTTCTCGACTATGAAGCGGAGACGAAGAAAGAGCAGTGGACGGACAGTCTCAATACCGGTTTCCGATTCGATGATATGACCGGTGGTGTCCGGTTTGAGACTGGTTCCCGTTTTAATGCCGTGGCAGAATGGGGAGTACGACAGGATGATGACTATACGGGGTCCGGCCGATTTACACCCCGTTCAGAAGCGAATACGCGCAGGATTCTTCTGGACTATTCGCCGTCCAGCTCTTTTGGCACGTCGGTGTCCTATACACACCGGGAACGCACCTATAGTGATTCTACCACCAGTGATAATCGAACGGATCTGGCGGATGTACAGATTCATCTGTCACCCTGGCAACGCGCGTTATCGGGCAATCTCAACTATCAGATTTCCAACACCGCCACAGCCAAAAAGGAACGAGTCTACATCAAGGTCAGTGAGGGTGATGGCAATTATCGGTTTGATGAAGAGTTGAACGAATACGTGAACGATCCGTTGGGGGATACCATCCTCAGGATTTTGACAACGGACGATTTTGTGCCTGTTGTTGAACTGAAAACCAGTGCCCGTTTGCGTCTGGATCCGGGTCGGTTTTTTCCAAAAAGAGGGAACGACGATCGTGCCTTCTGGCAAGAGGCATTGTCCGTTCTGAGCAGCGAATCTTATGTGGCCATCGATGAGCGGACCCAGGAAGAGGATGTTTGGGATATCTATCTGCTCGATTTGTCCAGATTCCGACAGCCGGATGTGACCGTTTTTGGCAGCCTCAATGTTCGTCAGGATCTCTATATGTTTGAACACGGCCGGGCCTTTTCCCTTCGGCTCCGCCACGAGCGCCGGGATGAAAAAAACAATCAATATCTGGATGGGGGACAGGATCGTCTGGAACGGGAAAACCAGGTCCGGGTGACCAATCGGTGGTCCAGATCGTTTAGCAGTCGTGTCGATCTGAGCCGGTCCCGGATACGTCGGTTGTTTTCAGATTCAGGCCGTCGGGACCGCGATATTCATTCCACTGCAATGGAACTCGATCTGTCGTATCGCCCGACATCTGTACTCGAAATGGCTGTGGAAACCCGGTATTCCCGGGAGGAGGATCGCGTATATGTCAATCCGACGCGATTGCGCGCCCTGGCGGTGACGCCCCGGTTTACCTATTCCTTTCGCGGGCATGGACGACTGCGTGGTAAAGTGGAATACAGCACCGTCGATTCGGATCCCGACGATCGTCTCATACCGTATGAAATGGCGCGCGGGCGCAGCCTCGGCCGTTCCATGCGATGGGATTTAAGGTTTGACTATCGCCTCTCAGAGACCATCAATGTCGTTTTTTCCTATACCGGACGCAACGAACCGGAACGCAATCGAACGATTCATACCGGACAGGCTCAGGTCACGGCCGCTTTTCGATGAGGTCAAGATGTTCAGGAATTCACAACCCAATCGGCTTATTTTGCTTTGTCTCCTTCTCGGGAGTCTGTTCATCAGCACGGCCCGGGCACAGGACCGCCCACTGACGGTGGGTGCGGTCGAGTTTGATGGCCTGGAACGTGTTTCTGAATCCCGAGCAAATGAGTGGATGCAGCTGTCAAAAGGGGACCCCTTTTCCGACGAGATACTCGTCAAACATGCCAGGCAACTGTTGCGAGGGTTTGCCTCCGTGAATCGTCCCTTTACCCGAATTGATTCCATAACATACAGTATACCTCTGGATCATCATCAGGTCCATATCCACGTGTACCTCCGGGAAGGGAAAACGGTCCTTCTGGATCAATTGGATATCCAACATGTGGATTCGACATGGATCCATCAAATCAAAAAGCGCTTTGAGACCAAGCGGGATGAACCCGTGGATGCATCTCGGATTGAAACAGACCTGGATGATGCCATCAAAGAACTGGAACACCATGGGTATCCCTTTGCCCGGTTTGAATTGTCCTCTCTGGGCCTGACTGATACGTCGGATATGACGATTCGGTATCGGCTTTCACCGGGTCCACGCATCACCATAGAGGAAATTCGTCTGGTCGGAAACAAGGTGACGCAGAATTATGTCATTTTACGTGAACTCGGTATCGAGACGGGTGATCTCTACATCGAAGAGAAGGTTGCCCGTATCCCCACACGTCTCATGCGTCTGGGAATGTTTCGTCGTGTGGATCCTCCACAGGTATACTATATCGATAACAGCGCGGGAGGATTATTGATCGGGGTCGAGGAAGGACCTTCCAGCCGATTTGACGGCGTGTTGGGATACAATCCGGGTACGGACAGCGAGGGCGGGTATTTTACCGGACTGCTGGACATTTCTCTGGGAAATTTGCTGGGGACCGGCCGGGCCCTCAAGGCCCATTGGCAGAAACGGGATCGCAGAACACAGGAGCTGGCGTTTCATTACAAGGAGCCTTGGTTGTTCGGGTTCCCGGTGCATGTGGGAGCCGGTTTTGAACAGCTGATCCAGGACACCACCTATGTTCAAAGAGAGATATCGCTGGATGTGAACCTGCCCTTGTCTGAAAATCTCTCTATCGTTTCCGGGGTTGGGCGGGTTGATATATCACCGGACTCTTTGCAAAGCTTTTCCCTGGGTATCCCAAAAAGCAAGAGTTATACCGCATCTATCGGGTTTCAGTATGATAGCCGTGATGATCTCATCAATCCCAGCCAGGGCATCTATACATATAGTGGCATCAAGGCGGGACGCAAGCAGAATCTGGGTCCTGACAGTCTGCTGCAATTGTATGATCTCAAAGAGACGCTGAACAACAATCGATATGTTTTGGATCTGGAATTCTATTTCAAACTGTTCAGCCATCAGGTTACGGCAGTGGCGCTGCACGGACGACAAATTAAGAGCAGTGAACGTCGTATCCCGCTTCCGGACCTGTATCGCCTGGGGGGTGCCACCAGTCTGCGAGGGTATCGCGAAGATCAGTTCCGGGGTCAGAGTATCGCCTGGATGAACATGGAATATCGTTACCTATTGGGAAGACGATCGCGGGTATTTGTGTTTGTAGATGGTGGGTATGTGTCGGTTTCTTCGGATAATGAGTCGGAGCCTTCCTTTTATACGGGTTATGGGTTGGGGGTTCGTCTGGAAACCGGACTGGGTATTCTGGGAGTCGATTATGGACTTGGCAAAGGAGACGATCTGGCCAATGGCAAGGTCCATGTCGGTTTGATCAACGAGTTTTAAAAAAAAGGTCCCGGTGACCACCAGGACCCTTTAGCACTTTAGCTGATTTTAATTTTTCTGGGAACAGCTTCCTTGGCTTTTGGTATTGTGATCGTCAGAACACCGTTTTTATAGTCGGCTTCGATCTTTTCGTTCTCTACCTTTGAAGGCAATCTGAACGAGCGTTTGAATTGACCGTACGCCCGTTCCAGCAAACGGTTTTCGCGATCATCTGTTTTTTCCTGTCGCCGTTCTCCTTTAAGAGTCAGAATTCTGTTTTCCACGGAAACAGAGATGTCATCCCGTTCCAGTCCCGGAATGTCTGCTCTCACCACAAAGTTCTCCTCCGATTCTTGTATGTCGACGCGAGGAGACCAGGTAACAGAATCTTCTTCCAGATTTTTCATGAGCTGGTCTCTTCCCAGGGTCCGGGCATACCGGCTACCGGGTCGATAATATCGTACTGTGTTGAATGGTGTTGTCTGCATGTCTATTCTCCTTATTGAAAGTATATGATCTGTTCACGTTCAGCGTCTATTCTACAAATCTTGTGCCAAACATGGCGATATAGACTTAACATGTTGTTTGCAATACACTAGCGGTCACATTTGAATGTCGAGCCCGTCAGGGACCTGTGACATGGAGAGTAGATATTTGACAAATTGACAGGTTTCCGGGTGAAGGTTGGCAGACTGTTTCACCCGGAATGTTGTTTGGTTCAGGAATGATTTTCAGGGGGGATGTACAGATAGCGTTTGACTTTATTGGTGGGGGTTTTTTCAAAGGGTTCGGGGAATTCGATCATTTTTTGAATTTTTGAAAAATCCGGCAGGGACGCATTGATTTTTTGTCGTTCCGACTGCAAAATGGAGCGAATGGTTTCTTCTTTATTGGTTTCAGTGCCTTGTGTTTCAAATTTCTGATCCAGGATATCATACTCGAGATAGACCTTGGCGATCAGTTTGTCCTGATACCGGTATACCACAGCCTCCTGGATGTAAGCGGATTTGATGATTTCCTGTTCGATTATTTCCGGATAGATGTTCTCACCGGACGGACCGATGATAACGTTTTTAGACCGTCCTTTGATGTAAAGATAGCCTTCTTTGTCAAAGAAACCCAGATCTCCGGTGCGCATCCATCCGTTGGGCAGGAGGACTTTTTTGGTGGCTTCCGGATTTTTATAATAGCCTTGCATGACGATCGGGCCACGAACGATGATTTCACCGATACCGCTTTCCGCTTCAGGATCGCGGATGTCCATTTCGATACCAGGGATAGGTTGACCACAGCTACCGATTTTAACCTTGCCAAAAGGATTGATTGTCAAAATCGGAGAGGTCTCTGTCATGCCATAGCCCGTGGAATAGCTGATGTTGGCTTCCCGTAAAAAGAGTTCGACGTCTTTGTTGAGAGCGGCACCCCCAAACATAAAAAATCTCAACTTGCCACCAAAGGCTTTTAACAGTTTTTTCCCGGCCATACGATGCAGTTGTTTGCGCAATAGGGGTAGGCGTCGGGCTGGACGCAAAACAGGACTGTTTTGAAATTGTGGTAAAACACGTTTTCGGTAAATTTTGTCCATCACGAGTGGAACCGTCAGGACCGCTGTGGGTTGTACGGTGGCCATGGCAGATAACAGTTTCTGCGGGGTCGGCAGGCCATCCATATAAAAAATTGAACTGCCGGCGGTAAGTGGACAGAGCATACCACCGGTGGCTTCAAAGGTATGCGAAAGGGGTAGAATGGACAGGAACCGGTCTTTGGTGTCGATGGGGAATTGCTGGATGCTGTTGATCACGTTGGAGACTATATTGTTATGCGTTAGCATGACGCCTTTAGAGTGTCCCGTGGTCCCCGACGTATAGATGATTGCTGCGAGGTCCTCAGCGGCGGCGTGCGGAAGTTCAGTGACCGAAGCTCCTTTTTTGTCTTTGTCCGGAGGTGTTTTGGGATTTGTTGAAATGCTCTCATGGGTATCCAGATCAAATTGAATGCGGAGTGGGGATCGATCCATCTCTTCAATTTTATTGCTATATCTGGTGGAGATAAAGATCGCAACGCATTCCGAGCTGCGGATGATATGGCGGGTGTCCATTTCCGGAAAGCCGGGCAGGATGGGCACCGCCACGGCACCCATATAGGTTATGCTGAGATAGGCGATGACCCAGTTTGGTGAATTGTCTCCAAGCAGAGCCACCCGGTCTCCTTTACCGATACCATGAGAGAGCAGTATTCTGGTGGTGTCGAGTATGCGCTTGTAGAGATCTGAATAAGAGATCGCCGCTTCTCCTACTGCTCCGACGGCGTCATGGTGACCATGTTTGTCGAAACTGCTGTCCAGTAAGGTTCTTAGCGTATAGGTTTCAAGATGGTCGATCATACCGAATCCTCTCGTGTTTGACTTTCGGCGTTTATGGTTGCCGGCGGGAGCCCGATCCATGGTTTCTTTAGAGTGTGATAGAACAGACCGTTCAAAACAGATAATAACAGCCTGACTCCTTTGGACGAATACCTGGTCATCCCTTTGAATCTCTCCATTGTTCTGGTACAGCCGGGATCTTCCGGTCAATGTAGCGGTTTGACAAAAAAAAATCCACAAATTTCTAGCCTGTTGATGTACAGAATTTTGGATGAGTTGATCGGGGAGATCACTATTGATTTTAATGGAATTGTTGAGGTGTGTCCGGTCGTTCGATCGGACACTAGTGAGGGGAGATTTGTTTTTATAGAAAAGCCTGACTGGGTTCAATTCGAATAGAAATAGATTGGGAGGATTACACAGGATGTATCATTGGTTTCAGTCGATTGTGAACTCGCCGCCACTTGCGCTCTCGAAAATGGAATGTATCGGCCAGAGCCGGGAGGGACGATCCATTTATGCATATGAGAGCGGAACCGGACCGGTGCGTATCAACCTGATCGGTGGGTGTCATGCCGATGAGCCCGTCGGGCCACGATTTCTGTTCCATTTGTCTGGATTTTTGGATCAGCTCACATCCGATCATCCGGCACAGACTCGTTGCCGCTGGACAATCGTGCCTCATGGCAATCCGGATGGGGAAAAGCGCAATCGACCATGGATTCAGGGTCAACCGGACTCGTACGACCCGATTTCATATCTGCACTGCCGAAGTCGTGAACAACCCGGTGATGACATTGAATTCGGATTCCCAATCGATGCATCGGATAAAGACGCGCGACCGGAAAATCGAGCGGTGTTCGAATGGTGGCGATCCCTTGCTCCTTTTCATCTGCATCTGTCATTACATGGTATGGGTTTTGGTGGCGGTCCATGGTTTCTCGTGGAGCCGGGTTGGGTATATTGTTTGCTGCCTCTCATGCGGCAGTGTCGGAACCGGGTTGCCGAGCTTGGCTATCTTTTGCACGACGTGGATCGCGCAGGGGAGAAAGGATTTTGGCGGTTGGGACCGGGATTTTCGACGCGTCCGGATTCAGGCGCCATGCAGATGTATTTTCTCGACAGGGGTGAAATAGAGGTTGCCGATCGTTTCCGACCCAGTTCGATGGAAACCATTCGGTCTTTTGGCGGGGATCCCTTTACGGCTGTGACCGAGATGCCTCTGTTTATCATTCCAGAGTCTTCAATGGATTCAGCTCGGGCGATGCAGGCATGGCACAACCGAATTGCTGACTGGACAGACCGCCTTGAAAACATGCCTCCGGACGGAGGCATCGACATTCGGGACGAGATGAAACGATATGATCTCCGTGCCATGCCCGTCCTCGATCAGATGCGATTGCAGTGGCAATTGATCGTGTCCGGCATTGACATGGTTGAACAGGTGTGTCTCGGCAATGACCGATCCTGAGGGCCTGAGATGGGAATAGTCCTGAAAAGCTATTGGATGATTCAAACATTTTTTATAGATTGACATTGTCTTGCAGAGGCAGTTTAGCCACTTTTTGAACACAGAAAAGAGCGAATCCTCTCGTTCTGTGACGGGGTCACCCGACCGGATAAAGTGGGTAGTCCTGTTTTATCATAGAGATTGACGGGTTTGCAGAGGAGTATGGGTACTCATGCGATTAAAGGCCAGGGTTCAGGAAAGTCTCGATGTGTTGAGGAATCGGCATATCGAGAAACCGGATGTTGCCATCGTTCTCGGATCCGGTTTGGGGGGGGTTGTGTCTCATCTTGAGGATCGTACGGATATCCCCTCATCCGGAATCCCGCATGTTCCCCGATCCACTGTCCCGGGTCACGAGGGGTATTGGATATTTGGGCATCTGGGAACGCTGTCCGTTGTGGCATTGCAGGGCCGGGTTCATCTTTATGAGGGCTATTCGGCGGAGGTGGTTGCCTATCCGATACATGTGCTCGCTTCGATGGGGGTGAAATACTTGATGTTGACCACATCCTGCGGAGGATTGAATCCGGGTTTTCGATCCGGCGATTTGATGTTGATAACAGATATACTCAACTTTTCATTCAGGAACCCGCTGATTGGACATCCAGAGGATCAGTTGGGTCCTCGTTTTCCGGATATGTCACATCCATTCAGTGATGATTTGAATCGGTTGGCAGTTGAATCGGCCCGGGAGTTGGGACAGCCTCTGAGAGAGGGTGTCTTTGCCTGGATGACCGGCCCCAACTATGAGACCCGGGCCGAGGTACAGATGCTACGGCGGTTTGGTGTCAGTGCTGTCTCCATGTCCACTGCTCCTGAAGTCATTGTGGCAAAACAGAGGCATCTGGAGGTGATGGGAATGGCCCTGATTACCAATCTTTCCACCGGTCTTTCCTCCACACCCCTGTCTCATCACGAGGTGACGCAACGTGCCCATGAGGCCGGGGAACGACTGGCTCGCCTCCTGACAAGGACGGTGAGCAAGCTGGCAGAGCGCCGGAGGGGATGGTAGCAGGACTGGAATCCATTGAATACCGGAACGGATTTGACAAGACCATTCAAAGGGAAACAGAGAGGTGGAACGCGTATGCTGGAAAAAAAAATACAGGCAGCACGAGGATTGATACCGGCAGATCTGGTTCTTCGAAACGGTCGGGTTGTCAATGTGTTTTCCGGAACCATCGAGCATACGGATGTTGCCATATGGCAGGATACCATTGTTGGACTGGGTTCCGGATATAGCGGACATGACGAAATCGATTTGAATGGCCTCTATTTATCTCCCGGATTTATCGATTCCCATGTACATATAGAAAGTTCAATGGTTCAGGTTCCACAATTCGCCCGTGCTGTGGTGCCTTTGGGCACCACGTCGGTGGTGACGGATCCCCATGAAATCGCCAATGTGTTGGGACATGAAGGGATACGGTTTATGATGGAATCGAGTAAATACAATCCCCTTAATGTCTTTTTTATGCTCTCATCCTGTGTACCCTCTTCTGATTTGGAGACAGCTGGCTCCCAGCTGCGAGCGTTTGACCTCTTTCCATTGTTTCGTGAAAAATGGGTCGTCGGTCTGGCTGAAATGATGAATTATCCGGGTGTCTTGCAGGGTGCTCCGGAGGTGATGGATAAAATCAAGATTGTAGGTGAAAAGCGAATCGATGGCCATGCTCCGGGCTTGTCGGGTAAGGATTTGAATGCCTATATTGCCGCCGGTGTGGAATCGGATCATGAATGCACCACAGTCGAGGAAGCAGCTGAAAAACTGGAACGAGGTATGTTTATCATGATGCGGGAAGGATCGGGAACCAAAAATTTGCTCGACCTTCTTCCTCTGGTCACAGAGAAAAACGAACGGTATTGTTTGCTGTGTACTGATGATCGACATCCTCATGATATCCTCGAGCAGGGTCATATGAACTACTTGATCAAGCTGGCCATACAGCACGGCCTGGATCCGATGTCTGCCATACGAATGGCAACCCTGAATGCGGCGGAGTATTTCCGACTCCCCCGGCTGGGTGCCATCGCTCCCGGTCGTTTGGCAGACATGGTGGCGTTCGATGATTTTGATTCGTTTCGCATTCGCCAGGTTTATAAAAGTGGACAGCAGGTGGCTGTTGATGGAAAACCGATTTACGATATGCCGGACCGTCGCAGTTCGACGATCAGAAGCTCTGTAAATATCAAATGGCTTGAAGGTGATGAATTTACGATTCCGGCAGATGGGTCCCGAGCTCATGTGATCGGTCTTGTTGCCGATCAGATCGTGACAAGGGATCTTTTGCTCGATTCTCCGGTTCGGGATGGTGTCGTGGTTTCCGATGTGGAGCGTGATATTCTACGGGTGTATGTTGTTGAACGCCACCGGGCCACTGGTCATGTAGGCAAGGGGCTGGTTCAGGGGTTTGGTCTGAAAACCGGTGCCTTTGCAACCTCGATTGGACATGACAGTCATAACATTCTGGTGGTGGGTGTTGACGATGTGGACATCTTTAAGGCGGTCGCGACGATCAACAAAATGGGTGGAGGGATTGCAGTGGTACGGGGCGGCGAGGTTAAATGTCGTCTGCCATTGCCGATTGCCGGATTGATGTCAGATCAACCGCTGGAAATTGTCAGTTCTGAATTGAAGCACATCAACACGACATTACAGTCGCTGGGCGTTATGGTGGAAGACCCTTTGATGATGCTTTCCTTTTTAGCCTTGCCGGTGATTCCGAAATTGAAACTGACCGACCTGGGACTGGTTGATGTGGAGCAGTTTCGACACATTCCTTTGTTTGTCGATTGAGCTTTGTTGACACATCCTCTCCTGAACTTTTTTCATCTCCCCTTCCGCAAACGTGACTCTCGTCACGAAATGGCGCAATTGTTCTCAAATGAGGGCAAATGCGTTCGCATTTTTTATTCGCTTCTGTATTGATAATCTGAACCGTTAGTCTCTACTTTTGACTAAAACAAAAAAGGAATGTTATGATGAGATGGACGTGGTGGGGAGTTCTGGTACTTTGGCTCGGCAGTTCTGTTGTGATGGCCCAGCAGGCGACGTTGCTTTATAGCGATCCCCTGGATGATGCTAGCAGTGCCAGTATGGGGCTTTTGACGAACAATGGCGGTGCGTTTATCGTCGAACGTGGATGGCAGTCGGTGGATGAAAACAGTCAACTCTTGATTTCATTGCCTGCAAACTTGCCTGAATCCGGGTCGATGTTGGTAGACGTTACCAATTTTGATCCTGTCTCACAAAATTCAAATATCAAGCATCAGATCATCAGTCTGTATTCCCGGGTCGATGGCAGCAAAGCGAATTGGGACGATCCAGGCAAATCCTGGTGGAATATTCGCACCGGAACGGGATACATGAGTTCTGACACTCAGGCGGGCTTTAAGTTTCTCGCTGCTCCCGGTGGTATCGATTCGAGGGAAGAGGTTCGCATCATGCAGGATGCGACCTGGGATCTGAATCGGACCTATACCTTTAAGGTGACCTGGACAACCACGGATATATCCGTTTATCTGGATGGCGATCTCAAATCCACCCTCGATTTTACCGGCCAGACGGAACCCTTTCAATATATATTTCTCGGTAAAGACAATGTGTATATCGGACAGGCCGGACCGGTCTATTCGAATCTGCGAATTTATGGTGAGGGGGATGTCCCGGTACCTGTGGAACCCGGAGCTGTACAGTTTAGCGATATTACAGAAGAGGCGAGAATCATCGGCTATTCACCGGATGGATATCCGCATTCGGTCTCTTTTGCAGACATCGATCAGGATGGCTGGTCTGATCTTTTTGTGGGGCATGCATCCGCTCTGGAACTGACCCCGACATTACTGTATTATAATGAGGGGCTGGGTTTTTTTGATGAACAGTCCATGTTCCGCGGTTTGGATGAAGATGGAATGACCACAGGCATCATCAATGCTGATTTTGATGGTGATGGCGATCTCGATCTTTTTCTCGGACGCATGATGTATGACGGATTGGATTATAACGGGCCGAATCGTTTGTTTTTTAATGATGGTTACGGATACTATGATGTCACAGACTCTTCCGGGCTGTCCCCCGAGTCGAACAATACCCGGGGCTCGATCGCCCTGGATGTGGAGGGAGATGGCGACCTGGACCTGTATCTGGTCAACTGGGGACAACCGAACGAGTTGTATCTCAATGATGGGTCCGGCACATTTACCCTGGCCAACAGCGGTGCTGAAGGTCCGGACGATGATCCATCTGCCTATGGTCAGCTCGGTGTGACCGCCGGTGATGTGGATTCTGACGGTGATGTGGATATCTATGTATGTCAACGACAAAATGACGAGTCCCAGTCGTCCTCCAATTTGCTCTTTATCAATGATGGTACGGGCAATTTTAGTGAAGAAGCACAGAGTCGCGGGGTGGACGTGGGCGGACGAAGTCACGGTCCGGTGTTTTCCGATGTAGATGCTGATGGCGATCTTGATCTCTTTGTGGTCAACTATGCCTTTCCCGATGGAGGGGTGCCAAAACTGGGCGTTTATTTCAATGACGGTACCGGCCATTTTACAGATCGAACCGATCAGGTCAATATCGAGGTCAGCGGATATCATGCCTTGCTTGGAGACGTGGACAACGACGGCGATGCGGATCTCTATGTGTTGAAAAATGCCGATAAAGATGCGGGTGCCAAACCGACGCTCTATCTCAATGATGGTACCGGACAGTTTGGCCTTGAACCCGGAACGGGGCTTGAAGTGGATGGCCGGGATACCCGAGGTGGTGGTGCCGCCGATATTGACGCGGATGGTGATCTGGATTTTGCCATCGCCTTTCAGGAGAGCGGTACCCGGTTGCTGAGAAACGATACAGACAATGGTAATCATTATATCCAGGTGGCCTGTGTCGGTCCCAATGGTGAAGCGGCGGGTATTGGATCCAGGGTCAAAGTGTATGAACCCGGCTTTGTGGGAGATGACAACTATCTTTTGGGATATCAGGAGGTGGTTTCCAATTCCGGCTATCTGAGTCAAAATTCCAGCACTCTTCATTTTGGTCTGGGTGCTCTTGGTGAATGTGATATCAGGATCATTCAGAGTGACGGGTCACAGCATGATTTTACCGGGATTCAGGCCAATCAGCTTTTCCGGATGCCCACTCCGATGCAGTACCATCTGACCAAGGTTTCCGGGGACAGCCAGATCGCCGAACCGGGGAGTGTTCTTCCGGAACCGCTTACCGTACAGGTTCTGGATGATCAGGATACCCCTGTTGCCGATGTTCCGGTAACCTTTTCTTTTGGGACCGGCCGCGGATCATTTGATGCCGATTCTGTACAGGTGAGCGATTCCAATGGTCTCGTGTCCATCGGTGTGCAGCTGGGAGCGGATTATGGCCGTTATGACATTCTGGCAAAAAATGACAAAGCTGATAATTCTCCCGTGCTATTTATGGCCATGACCCCTGAGCCCCCGCCAACGTATACACGGATCAACGATGAACAGACGGGTATGGCCGGTACACCCCTTGCCGATTCGGTCGGGGTTCGTGTGACCGATGTTCTGGGTCAGCCGATCCCCAATTTCCCATTGACGTTTTGGCTTACCCCCCCTTCCGGTCGCGTCAACGGTGACAGCAGTACCACTCTACTTACGGATACAGACGGCACCGCCCGTCTGCAATGGACCCTGAAAACCGCAGTGGGAATGGATTCTCTCTGGATGACCAGCTCGTTTGCGCCTCGGGACACTCTATTATTCACCGCCACGGTACAGGCGGGTCCGGCTTTTTCTTTGAGTGAAGTGGATTCCGTGGACAGGACGATCACGCCGGGGCAACCCTTTGACGCTCCATTCCAGGTCCGGGTGACGGATGAATATTCAAACTCGGTCGCCGGTCAACCGGTCGTGTTTCAGGTTGACGCGGGTGGCGGGCATCTGGAGAATGACGCGGCTGTTCAGGTTGACACGGACAGCTCCGGTTTGGCATCGGTGATCTGGACGGCCGGGCCCTGGCTGGGTCCGGACCAGGTGCTTTCCGCGTCCAGTGAGCTCGACGGAGCCCCGTTAAAGGGATCTCCGGTGACCTGGCGGATCAGCCTGGATCGAGAAGCAGATCCGGCCATGAGTCAGATTACTGCTTCCACTCCTGTTGAAGCCGATGGCGTGATGACCTCGAATATTGTCGTGGTTCTAAAAGATGCCGGCGGTGATCCCATGGGAGCCGGATATCGTGTTGACGTGACCGCCAGCGGAATGGACAATCAGTTGACACAGGCCGATACGCTGACCGACGAAAACGGAGAGGTGAGAGCCATGCTGGCCAGCACAGCAGCCGAGACCAAGATCGTGCGGGCCCGGATTTTGGGCCTGGATGTTTTTCTGTCCGACTCGGCAGTGGTTGAATTTCAACCCGTTGAGCGGGTGCCGGCGAGTCTGATCAAAAAAAGTGGTGATGAGCAGACCGGTGTGGTGGGAAGCAATTTGCCCGATCCTCTGACCGTGCAGGTGCTGGATGCCTGGCAACGACCTGTCGCGTTTACCCCTGTCGATTTTCTGGTGGTCTCTTATCAGGGTGTTCTGTCCGGCCAAAAGACCCTAACCGCTCAAAGCGATTCCAATGGCGTCGCAGAGGTGGTCCTGTCACTGGGTGAACAGGCCGGAACCCACAATCATCAGGTTGTGGTCACGGTCCCGGGAGTGGAAGATACTGTGAATTTTTCGGCGAGTGCTCTCGCAGACACTCCAAAACAACTGACCGCCGTTTCAGGCGACAGCCAGAATGTCTTCCCGAACCAGGAACTGCCCGAGCCATTGGTGGTGGAAGCCAGAGACAAATACGGCAATCCCTGCCCGGATCAGGCCGTTCAGTTCAGTGCTCTGGACGAAGGAACCGTCTTGTCGCAACAACCTGCACAGACCGACACCCTGGGCCAGGCGTTTGCACGTGTTTCCGCCGGTGAGACTCTAGGTACATATCGCTTTCAGGCCTCGCTGGGATCCAATTTGTCGGTTGCGTTTGTCACGATTGTTGAACCTATTGTTCAAAATCATCCACCTGTCATAGCGACCTTTCGCGATACGGTGATTTATGAAAATCAGCCATTGAGTGCTCTGGTTCAGGTGATGGATCCAGACGATGACAGCCTGAGTGTACGCATGGAAGGATTGCCGCAAGAAGCCGGACTCGCCCGGACCGAAGAGGGGTGGTATCTACAGTGGACACCCACCTTTGATGATTCCGGACGGTATACCGTTCGGGTTGTCGCGGAAGATGCTCCGGGTGACAGTGCGGTCTGGAATGCTTCCGTTCGGGTGATCAACGTCAATCGGATGCCGATGATTCTGAATGCTGACCCTGTTGACACCAGCCTGACAGCACAATATGGCATCGAACTCTCTTTTAGTGTCAATGCCTTTGATGCGGACGGGGATACGTTGCAGTATCGCTGGACCGTTAACGGAGAGGCGCGCACGGGAGATCAAACCTTTTCATTTGTACCCGACAGCGAGGGCCCTTCTCAGGTGACGGTCCGCGTCGAGATCGATGATGGCAACGACTCTGTTGTCCGGAGTTGGGAGTTGATTTTAAATCCTGTGGCTGTGGAACTTGCCGGATTTCAGGCGTATCCGACAAATCGTCACGAGACCCGTATTGTCTGGCAGGTGACACGTCAGATTGATGTCCGGGGATATATTGTGAACAAATCCACGCGGCGCAACGGACCCTTTGAACGGGCGTCGTCTTTGATCCACATGCAGGAAAACGAACGGCGTTACGAATGGATGGATCCGGACCCCGGCGTGGCCGGAACCACGGTCTATTATCAACTCGAAGCGCACCATACCGATGGAACCGTTGAAACCTTTGGGCCGGTGTCAGTCGCAGTCGCTGTTCCGGACAGGATTTCATTGGCGCAGAATTATCCCAATCCGTTCAATCCGTCCACACAAATCGTATTTGAATTGCCGTCCCGTATGGATGTGACGCTTGCTATTTATAACACAAGCGGACAGCAGGTGGCCACGCTGGTTTCCGGTCAACTGGATGCAGGGAGGCACACCGTCACCTGGACGGCTCGCGGAAAAGTGGGCAATGTTTTGCCCTCTGGATTGTATTTCTACAGATTGCATACCCCCACTGGTGTCAAGACGCGTCGTTTGATGCTGATGAAATAATAGGGTCCTCGTCATGTGAAGCTTGTCCAGGGTCCGATCAACGCCCGCCACATCCGGCGGGCGTTGTTGTTTGTGTCGGGATAGAACCGTCGTGCTTTAATATTGAGAAATACGAGAGATGACAAGATGAACTGGGATCAAAAAGCCAAATTTTATGATGTCGGACGTTCGGTGTGGCCTTTAAAGATGATTCTAGTGGCTGAGTATCAAAGAGTGGCTCAAATGCTGGATCGGGTCTATCGACCCGGATCAAGGTGGTTCGATGTCGGTTGTGGGACGGGAACCCTGGGTGACTATCTGGGCAAGAGCGTTCGACTGACGGGCATCGATCGGTCTCTGCAGATGGCGAGGTGTGCAACCCCGAAGCCGTACGGGCATATTGTGGTGGCTGACCTGAACCATCTGCCAGTGTCGTCTTTGTGTATGGACGGTATTTTAATGATCGGTGTTCTCGAGTATTGTACTGATTTTTATCAAACTATGCAGTCTATTCTGGACCGGCTCGTTCCCCGTGGATATCTGATCGTTACCGTGAGTCCTTTGGGCTGGTTTACCCACACAAGGCGCATACTGGATCCTTCTATTACCGTTCACCCCGAAAGCACGGTTGATGCCTGGTTATCGACAGGAGTCGCATCGCTTGTGGCACACAGACAGTCGTTCTCCCAGCATCTCTACTGTTTTCAAAAATATTAGAGTTGAACGAGGGGGGTAGAGAGGCTTTTGCAGAGACGTGGAAGATTGAGAGAACAGAGCCAAGCGAGTGGACGCGGTTGATTGCCGTCCACTCGTTTGTTTGGACTCGAAAATGAAACAACGTGATGGGCTTTGATTCAGGAGGGAAGAATGATACCGGCAACCGTGGCCGTCATCCAGGATGCCAATGCGCCGGCGAACATGGCCCGAAGTGCAATTTTCGACAGATCCCCCCGACGTCCGGGAGCGAGCGCTCCGATACCTCCCAGTTGGATGGCTATGGAAGAAAAATTCGCAAATCCGCACAGCGCATAGGTGGCGATGGTAATGGACCGGCCCGACAGGTTGGCGTCGTTGATGTGTTGAGACAATTCGGAATAGGCGACGAATTCATTGACGGCGACCTTGATCCCGAGAAGGTTTCCCACGTCCATGGCCTCTTTCCAGGGAACTCCCATGAGAAAGGCGAGGGGTGAAAAAAGAGTGCCAAAAAATGTTCTCAGGCTTCCGGGAAAGATGCCCAGGTATTCCTGGCGGGCGGGATTGAGCTCTCCACCCAGGAGGCGGGCGTCGATCAAGAGGTCACCATAGCTCAGGAGTTTATCCACCAGGCCGATCAGGGCGATAAATGCCAGCAGCATGGCACCCACGTTGACGGCGAGTTTGAGACCATCCGTGACACCCGAGGCCGCGGCATCCAAAAGATTTTCCGCCCGTTTCATTTCAGGCATTTCGACCTCACCGGCCGTTTTGGATTCCTTTGTTTCCGGATAAAAGAGTTTGGCCATCACCAGGGCTGCGGGAGCAGACATGACGCTCGCGGCAATGAGGTGGCCGGCATCGACACCGATGCGGATATACCCGGCCAGTACCCCGCCTGCAATGGTCGCGAAACCACCCACCATAATCGCATGTAATTCAGAGGGCGTCATATCATTGAGAAATGGACGGATGAGCAAAGGCGCTTCCGTCTGACCGACAAAGACATTCGCAGAGCAGGACAGGGTTTCCGCTCCCGAGGTCCCCAATGTCCAGCGCATGAATCGGGCCATCATTTTGACAAAAATCTGCATGACACCGAGATAATATAAAATGGACATGACGGCTGAGAAAAAAATGATCGTTGGAAGGACGGAAAAGGCAAACTGAAAACCAAACTGATCAAAGAACTCCGGTTTGGCCAGGTTTCCAAAGAGAAAGGTACTTCCCAGGTCGGCAAGTTTGAGAAAGCCATCCACTTTATCGGCTAAAAAACCAAAGATCCTCTGGCCATCGATACCGCGTTGGACGAGGATGCCCAGTCCGAGACTCATGAGAGCCGTAAACACATATCCTCGCAACCGGTACCATTTGAACACGGCAATCGGGATATACATCAAGGCTGCCAGGACAAAACAAATAAAGGCGATACCCACTCGATCGAGAAAAAAGGAGAGGACCACAACAAGGCCTGCCAGGAGGATATAGGTGGCGCCTTTCAAAACGGTTCGATGACCAGAGCCCGCCACCGTTACTGTTTCCTCAAAGATATGGATCACGATCAGTGACAACAGGACAAACAGCCCACCCCAGGACAGGTATTGTTGACCCAGAATAATCGTGGCAAACAAGAGTTGAAGACCAAGCCCCCAGGTGACCGTTCTGATTTTAATCGCTCGCCGATTCGTCGAAAAGATGACGCCGACCAGCAATATTGTGATCATTCCCAAGATACCGATGAATCTCATAAGCTCTCCAGTTCACGTTACAAATCCCGGGTGCTGGAAAGATCCGGCCATGACCAGGGATTCTCTTGGTTAAACGGTTTGTCATTCATTCACGTTTCATCTGCAGGGATGGTATGACACATGCGACACCGTGCTTCATAAATATCCTGAGCGCCTACCACCACACGATCCGAATTGGTGCTCAGTCGTTGGGTCCGGTTGGCAGGATTGCCACATCGGGCACAGATGGCCAACGTTTTTGTGATAAATTCAGCAACCGCGAGCAATTCCGGAATGGGCTCGAATGGAATCCCGCGATAATCCTGATCCAGCCCGGCAACGATAACGCGTTTTCCAGCATCTGCTAGTTGTTGGCAGACCGAGACCAGTTCTCGATCAAAAAATTGAGCTTCATCGATACCGATCACATCCGCTTCTTTCGTTTGTGTCAAAATTCCGGTTGCGGAATCAACGGATATCGATTCAATACGCTGTGAATTGTGTGATACGAGATGGGTTGTTGAAAACCGGTCATCCAGGTTGGGCTTAAAGATCGTGACATTTTGGCGGGCGATTTGAGCCCGGCGAAGGCGGCGAATCAGTTCTTCTGTTTTGCCACTAAACATGCTGCCACAGATCACCTCTATCCAACCGATGTGTTGAGAAACGACATTGAGCATGACAGACCTCAGTGTGGGGTGATGGGATTAAACGATGACAGGTCAATGATCATGACAAGAGATCCCTGATAGGTTCCTCTGGGATTGCGTATGGGGATACATTGGATCCAGTAAGTTGTTTGATCCAGGGATTGGGAAAAGGTTACCGGAGGCGATGGATTCGTTTTGAATGTATCCACATGCGGCTTGAGTTTTGCGTACAAGCGTGGGGCGAGGACCTTGTGCAACGAGGAACCCACCGCTGCATCCTGTTCCGGATCTGAGGAGCCGACCAACAGATCCTGTTGATCAAACACGAGAACACGACAATGGTCGCTATGAAAGTTGACCAGGGCGTCTTCAAGTGTGAGATTGCGATGAAAGGGAATGGGTGTTATTCGTTTTTCAATGGCTTTCAGACGACGGGTAAAAATGGTTGTCGAGGATTCACCCAGAGTTTTGGTGTCCACCTTTTTCATAGAATGTTGCAGTTTTTCGGTATCCTCCTGGCTGAGAAGCTTCGATGCCTGGGTGTACAGGAGAGATTCTTCCCGTTGAATATGATCCTGACGATACCGGATATAACCGGAAAAATTTTTTCGCAAAATGGTAAAGGCGTGGTCATCCAGGGGCAAGTCCATGAGGCTGTTTTGCCATTTTAACAATTGTTCGCGTTCCGATTCATGTTCCATAATCATATCATGGATAAGACCTTTCTGCGCCATGCCCCGTTCCACCAGCATTGGGAACAGATGGTTTTCTTCTTTGACATTATGAACGCCATCCCCACACTCGAGCAAAAATTTTAGAGTGTGCAAAAGCCGTTGTTTGTTGATCTGATCGTCGGAAATCTCCAACTCTTGTTGCAGAATCGTGAGGGCTCGTTCTATCATCGTGTGCTCATGTTTTAATATGTGGAGCCATCCTGCGGACATTTCCGTATTTCTCCATTTTGTTGAGTGGATTTGATAACGTTGATGACATGTTCGACGCTGCAACCGATATCCGAATCACCTGCTACCGTATAGTCGGCATGAACCCTGGACGGTAGCACGTATTCATAGTACATCGGACGGACTGTATTGACATATTGGTTCAGCACAGAATCGATGCTTCGTCCCCGTTCCCGGGTATCCCGTCTCAGCCGTCGAATCAGGCAGAAATCCAGCGGTGTGTCGATAAATATTTTGTAATCCAAACGGTCTAGCAGCCGGGGTTGTGAAAAGATCAGAATGCCTTCGACGATGACCAGAGACGCGGGTCCCACCCGTTCTGCTTGTCCGGTTCTTTGATGGGTATGAAAGTCGTATGTGGGATGGGAGATAGAGGTATGGTCGGACAGTGCACTGATGTGTTGGATTAACAGAGCAAAATCGAGAGAGTCGGGATGGTCATAATTGATCCGGCATCTCTCTTCAAAAGACAGATTGGAGTGATCGCAATAGTAATGGTCCTGGGACAAGTGTACCGAGTCAGCGGGATCCCAGGCACGCTGAAGTTGTTCTGAAAAATAACTTTTCCCGGAACCGGACGCTCCGGCGATTCCGATGACTGGCGTTTTCAGGCCGGATTTATTCATGATGTCTATGGTTGAGGACATTTTGATCAAAAGCTTTTGGCAGCAAATCAGAGAGTTGAGTGGTTTCGACAATCCCATCCGGGGTTGCCATGATAACGGTAATATCATCTGCCAGATCCCAAAGAACCTGACGGCAGGCGCCGCACGGTGGGCACGGGGTTTTTGCAGAGGAGACGATTGCAATCGCCCTGAATTTCCGTTCACCCTCTGAGAAGGCCTTGAAAAGTGCAACGCGTTCGGCACATAGTGTCAAACCGAGGGAACTGGTTTCGATGTTGCACCCTGTATAGAGAGATCCGTTATCAGTTAGCAGTGCAGCTCCGACACGAAAGCTAGAGAATGGAGCATGTGCCTGCGATTGAGCCTGTTGAGCCATTTTTACGAGGCGCTCAATAGAGATGTCCATAGGTATCCTCTTTCAGGAATTTAAGCGGAATCGATTCCGGAAACACGATGCCGGGCTGGTATTCCATGGAAGCGCGATTGTTTTTGGATGTTATGTAATCAGAATCCAAAAACAATTCATCTATTGATTCTAATCACTCTTGTCCAAGATAGATTTTTGCAACCAAAAAATGATAACCACAGAGCTCAGAGAACCACAGAGGAAAAAGAGAGAAAGATAAAGGGTATGGATGGT
>CAYPUH010000025.1:15489-24017 GCA_964413725.1 uncultured Cytophagia bacterium | reverse complement strand
CAACCAAATTAACTATATAATAAACAACAATGATTTCGTAACATTCAATTCAAGTAGACTCTGTCCTTGATTCGGTGCGAAGCACCGAATCCCCAAGAAAATCAGACAGTGATGATTATGTCAGGGTGGAAACAGCAAGCCTTGCAATTACATCAAAATCAATAAATTCATTGTGTTTGGATTCTGTTAACACAGAATCCGGGTCTGTTTTTCGATTAACATAATAAATTGATTTTAATGTAATTAAAGGTTGGTGTCCGGTTTGTCAACCGGACACCCGTGTTGCCGGGAGAAGAGCGAACAAAGCTGCGGGTCATTCGATCTGTCATTGCATTGAGACAGATGATGGTGTTATGTGATGCGCGGAGATTGTCAACGTAAAAGTGCTTCGAGGAGATCTTTTTTTTGCAGCACGGGAAAGAGGCTGTGTTCGGGGAATGTCTGAAATGACGGGGACGACGGTAGCTGTGGTAACGCGAATTCAACGCGGCTTGTAGATAGACGAGTCCCGGATGCCGAACTGACGATACCGTCTTTCTGCAAAGTCAGACGAAGGGGGGTATGGGATCGGGGACTGACGGGAATTCGGGTTTGCATCATCTCTGCATCACGTGTGCGGAACTGAATGACGAGGGTAACAGGCTGGTCGATCACGATGTTATCCATATCGATATAGAGAGTATCCGCGTGGGAACGCAATGAACCGGAAAGAGACCCCAATTCTCCCACGGGTAATCGAAAGCTTACAGAGTCCAACGGAGAGGGAAGATGAGGGGTAAACGTGAGGACTCGATCCAGCATGTTGGGTTGATATCCGAGGATATCCTGGTAGAGGGGCCGCAAAAATTCCGACAGGGACCATGCTTGTGAATAGGTACCGCTGATGCGGGGCTCCCCGTCGGGGCCGGGCTGGGGTTCTACCAGCTCTGAAAGTGAACCCAACATATCGTTATGAATGATTTGTCTCGCGAGTTCCCGGGTCAAGCTATATGCTCTCAGAGTATATCCAAATCGGTGTAATGCACTGATCACCGGACCTGTGAGCCAGTGCCAGCACATTCCATTGTGATAGGCGGCATCGAAATGGTACTCTGGATGGTGGTGTATGGGATGAAAAAGAGAATCGTCCTGAGACAGCGAAGCCACTCCATAGGGATAGGTTAAACGGCTGACCACCTGGTTCAGTACATTGCGTTGAATTTCGGTTGCAAACAGGTTAGAGTCCGGTGGGACGGTAACAGCCAGGATCTGATTGGGTCGGATGCTGTGATCGGGGCTGCCATCCGGATTGAGATGGTCGTACAGTGTATTATCTGGGGATACAAACAGGGATCGAAGGGATTGTCGCAATCCGATGACGTGTGTGCGCCATACCCTGGCCAGGGAATCGTGGCCGGTCTGTTGTGCGATCTGTACCCCGATATCCAGCTGAGTCGCCCATAGGGCCTGGATTTCAATGGCCCGGTTTCCTCGGGGAGACCAGGCTTGCCGACCTTCGATTCGGGCATCCATCCAGGTGTCTGCATCTCCATGGATCAAAAAGCCGAGAGAATCGGTACGCCAGGTCAAGGCTCCCTGGATTGCATGCCGAACCACCGGGAACATCTCCTTGAGAAAAGACCGGTCACCGGTATAGCGGGCGGTTTCCCAGATCTGCCTCATCAGCCAGGGGGTTCCGTCGGCTGTATTATAGATAATATCTTTTGCAGACTGAACACGGTTGGGTATACGGCCATAGAGCGGGGATTTGGGATCGGTTTTCTGATAGCGTGTAAACTGGCGAATGATTTCCCTGGCCTGCTCAAATTGTCCTGTAACCAGGGCAATACCAGGCAGAGCGATAAACGTGTCCCGTCCCCAGTTCTGGTCGAACCAGGGCAAGCCCGCCCAAATCCCGGGTCCGCTATATTGATCCACCACCAGATTCTGCCCTGAGATATGTGCCCACCGCGCCGCCTGAGAGAGGGTCGAATCGTTGCTTGTCCACTCGGCTCGTTCAAAAAGCCGGGCTGTCATCTGGCGGTGTTCATGTCTCCATCGTCCCGCCGGTGATGGTTTGTTTTGCAATGTATCCTGTAGCTCGTTCGTATCGGGTCCGATGACAAGGGCCACATGAGCTCTGCTGGATTGGACTGACAATCGTATGGCTGTAGAGTCAATTTGATGAGAGACCTCGGCATGGGTCGGGGTCCATAATCGAATGGCTGCCGTATAGTCGCCCATGTTTAGCATCAGAATTCGGTCGCTAGAGTGGTTCAATACCCCCGGTTCTGTCGATAGTCCACTCAGTACCCATTCTATTGTGGCCGTAGAGTCCAAATGAAGCGTCATCGACAGTCCCGAGTGACCGGTGAGGACAAGCAGATCGGAGCGTTCTCCTCCTGGAAAGTCGTGCCGAACCTGTTGTGGCCAGATCGATGCTTGGGTGGCTGTTTGACGCTTGAGCGGTATGCCGTCAATGCACCACTGAATGTCGCGGAAGAGGCGCTGATGATTCAGTGTATAGCCGCTGTAGCCACTATAGGGTCCGGTTTCCCCGGCATTTCCATAAACAGCCCCTTGCCAGTAGCCGCCCTGGCGGTCGGTAAATGCATAGACTCTGGCTCTTCCGGCCTGAGGAGACAACCTCAATTGACTCCAAACCGACTCCATGGAGGACATGGGGACATCTCCCAAAAGAGGAGAAACGAATAGGCATGTCAGCAAAAGACTGATAAACCATCTGCCAGGAATCTGCACAAGACCTCCATTATACAGATGTGTCGCAGAGAAACTCCATTATAATGGCCCTCACCGTCTCCCAGGGTAGAAAGGAGGGTTTTTGTTCAATTTCCACCAGCAGATTTCCATCGGAAATTCGGTATCGTCCTTTGAGTCCGCGACCCATAAAGTCACCCTCACGGGTCGAGCCCTGAAAGGTGATTCCCTTTTTGTCGGCTGCCTGGCCGGCTCGCGCGACAAAGGTTGCTGGAGATTCGGTCAGTTTTATGGAAAAGGTTTTGCCCATAGAATACCCTTTTGAGGTTCACTTGAAGATAAAGGCTTTTTCAGTCATTTTGCATTCGATACGGGAACCGGAGGGGGCGAGACGTAAGAAATTTATCTGGGCTTTGACCATATTGGCCCGGTATCCCATCATCATCATTCCGATGCCACCGTCTAGCTGGGTTCGTGGCAGACCGATTCCATCGTCCTGAACAAACAAGAGGATCCCCTCTTTGTTGCGTGTCAGCTGGATCTGTATGGTTTGGGCCCGAGCGTGTTTTAAAGCATTGTTTACCGCTTCCTGCGCAATTCGGTAGAGATGAATCCCGATATTGGACGGGCAGGACGGCAATGTGGCATCGTAGATAAAGGAGCAGTGGATACCGGCCAGAGATTCCGTTGTCATGGCCAATTCCTGCAGCGCCGACGTGAGGCCGCTCTTTTCAAGGGTGGCGGGATAGAGTCCACGAGCCAGTTGTCCGGTTTGCTGGATGGTATCGTGTATCAGCGTCACCATTCGATCGATTGTGGACTGGACTCTGGCAGTGTGTCCATGCAAGTCGTGTTCGAGTTTTTTGGTGAGCAAAGAGATGGCTGTTAAATTTTGTCCCAGGCCGTCGTGCAGGTCGTTTCCGATCCGTCTGCGCTCGTTTTCACTGATGTCGAGAACAAGCTCCTCGAGTTGTTTCCGATCTGTAATGTCCCGCGACACCCAGGCGACAAGTTGTTTGTCATTGATTTTTTCATTGATCACGGATACTTTGCCTTCAAACCAGTGGCCTCCGTCCGGAAGATCCAGAAAGTATTCGCACGACTGGATTTTTTGCGTTTTGACCGCTTTTTGAATGGTTTCCAGCGCGGCTTCACCCACCGCCGGAGGTAGGGCATCGGACAATAGAGTCCCGAGCAGTTCCTGGGAAGGTTTATAGAGCAAGGATTCTCGTTCGGTCAGGATATCAATATATCGTCCTTCTTCATCGAGCACGAACGAAAGGTCCGGCATGGCCCCGGCAAAGGTTCGTAGACGCTCATCGCTTTTTTGACGGCGTAATTTTTCCTTTTTTTCAGTATCGATATCCAGCACTGTGTACACCACGGCGGCCGATCCATCATACTCGATTCGTTGGCCATAGGCATCGATCCATTTAACCTCACCGCTTTTGGTGTGAATCCGGAGATGCTGGCGGCACTGCGAGAGTTCCGAATGGGTCAAGAGTTGTTGCAGTTTATCGGCTTGGGGTTGATCGTGCTTAAAGACACAAGTGTCCAGAAAATGGATATCGAGATCGGTGTCTTGGATGTCAAAGATCAATTTAAAGGCGGGATTGTAAAAGACCAGGGCTCGATTTTGTATGACCAGCATGCCGACCTGGGTGGAGTCCTGGAGTATTTTTAAAAGATTATGCTGCTGAGCGATCTGTCGTGTCCGTTTCTCTACCTGATGTTCAAGATAGCGCCGGTAATCGTAAAGTTGATGTTCACTCTTTTTGCGACGAGTGATGTTTTTCGCGATAGAGACCACGCGCATTTCGTCCGCGGTTTCCAGCTCCAGGGGCAGCAGTGAAATGCGGTACCACTGATCCTGATCTTTCTGCCCTGACAGTTCCTCACTCAGCGGTTTCCGGGTTTGGCAAAGGGTTTGGAACATCCGTTGCCAGGCCTCCAGCATCTCCGACTGCAACAAAGAGGACGGATGTTTGCCGACCCACTGTTGCAATTCGTTCTGTGAGGGACCGGTACGGATATCTACAAAGGTGGCATCGGGTTTGTGAACCGCCACGATTAAATTTTCAGTTTTGAGAAGGACGTTCAGGAGTTCATTGGTATAATTTATCTGTTGGCGAAGGCGTTGGTTTTCCCGTTCAAGAGTTTTCCGGTCTAGAGTGGAGTTGGACTCTTTATCCCTTTGTGATCCATGGTTTGCAGACATGGTTTTCCTTTTCTGGTCTGCTGAATCGTACCCTTTCACCCAAGGTGAGAGGGTCCCCCTAGAGTGAGCCGGCAAGATCTGAGCGAGATTCCACCTGCTCCCGATAGGGTGTTGAATAAAGACCGATTTTGTTATGCGGCAGAGGTTCGAAACCCAGATCGAACGCCGGTGACTCTGAGGAGAGACGAAAGGTTTCCGATTCAACATCCGCAATGCCTGGATTTCTGTCCAGGATATGATTCTGATCGTTTTGCAGGGGCTCGATGAGTCCGGAATCCCCGAATTGGAAATAGATAAAATCTTTTTCCGTGTTGGCATGTTCATCTTTTGGAGTCCAGCGGGAGCCTTTTGACTGGGCGATGAGATTGTCCCGTATGTTCAACAGATCGAGAGGCAGATTGCTATAGATCTCGATCCATTCGCCTTTCCAGCACACATTGCGGATGATTTTATTGTGGCGCGGGATCGCGGGATTGTCTTCCTTGAGGCTGAGCAGTTCCGGATAGCGTTCGCTGTAGGGGGGTTCGTCCCATTTCATGGTCTTCAGCTTGTCGAACAGTATGGTATAGCGACCGTCAAAGTACTTTTTGGCCCACCCAAGACCTCTCGCATCCACGTGAACGGCAGGATGACAATCTATGAAAATATTGTTTTCAATGATATTGTCACGGCCCCCGCCGATAAACGCACCCCGGTCGGTCTTGTAAAAGATATTGCCAAACACCTTGATACCACTGGTAAAGTCATCGAGATAGACGGCATTGACGCCGTGAAGTCCGGGCCCGTGCAGATGATGGAAATAATTGTAGCGTATGATGCTGCCGCGGCTGGTATAGTCCCGTCCGGTATAAAAGGCTCCCACATCTCCCGTCTCTTCTGCGAGTTTATAACATTCATTGTATTCGAGGATAAGGTCATTGCCTTTGAACTGTATACCGGCATGAGGAGCGTCATGAATTTTGTTATGAGCCGCGCGGTTACCAACGCCCCTAAAGTGTATAGCGGGTTGTCCCGTGCGAAATCGTTCGCCGTAGAAAGAAATGTGGTTGTTCACGATGCTGTGATGGGCAGGGGTCAGGCTCTTGCGATCGCCTCCATTCAGCCGGATGGCACCGCCTGCCAGATTATAGAATTCGCAACTGTGTATCGTGTGGTGCTCTCCCCCGTCCACGTGGATGGGAATGTTGCCAATATTTCGGAATGTACACCCTGCGATCAAACAGTTAGAACCACCGGACACCCGAAATGCAGATCCCCGCAGGTTTTCGATGATCAATCCATCAAAGCGGATATGTCGGACATCTGTGCATTGAATCACGTCATCTTTGAACAGAGTGACGACGGCTCGACCCTTTTCCGGTGAAGAGGGGGGCCAGAAATAGAGCATCCCGTTATCGCGATCGATATAGTATTCACCCGGTCTGTCCAGCTCTTCGAGAATATTGAGAAAATAGAAACGTTGCCCCGTTCGATATCCATAGTTGTTGTAGGGAGGGTCGGGATAGATCAGGTTCCGACTCGTATCGATGCGGTCGACCCGTTCATAGGTATCGGCCCAGTCCCATGTCCAGTATCCGTGTATCCAGATGTCATCTTGAGTTGACCATTGTGACGGTCGATTTCCCTCATAGCCAAAGCGGCCATAATGTCGTCCGGCCCGGATTCCATCCATGCGAATTCCACCGCCGGGATTCATCAATCGACCCGATTGCGGCACAGAGGTGATGTGCAACCAGCCTTCGTTTGGATATCGTGCCAGGGTCATGGCCTGGTTGTTAAAGATGAGCTCCATGGCGACGGGTTTCAGGTCTCCCCGTCCAAATCCCTGCCGTTTGAGTTTTCCCATGTTAGTAATGTCCTGGGCCGTGAGGTTGGTTTGCAAAACGTGGTCTCTGGCTGCTTCAGGGAGCTTTTTCAGGATAGACGGCTCGGTGACAGGCTCGAATCCATGGATCTCCCGACCACCTGACAACACAACCCGCTCTTCGGGATAGGCTGCCCAGCGAACCGGAGCATTTTCACTTCCTGAATCTTCCTGCCCCAGTACCAGACCCTCTTTCAGAATATATGTGCCTTCACCAAGATAGACGGTCACCCCGCCCGAGGCTGTCCGTTCGGACACGGAGACCTGACGTATGGCGGCTTTCGCTCGTCGCAGGGTGGCAAACGGACCGTCGGTCGCATCGGCGTTGGGCTCTGAACGTCTCCCCGACCAGTTGTCGTTTCCGTCCGGGGCGATGTAAAAAGCATTGTCATCGAGTTGAGGTCCCCCACAGGATTGGAGCAGAGTGGCAAGAAAGAGGAATAAAACCGGCAACAAGCATTTCATGGGTGTCTCCTGAATTGTGGAAGGGTGCGTCAGTTTAGAATCCCTTTTAAAATAAATCAAAATTATCAGAAAAAGCAAGGTTATAACAAATCTTTTTAAGCGATTATATTGTGCTGTCGAGGTAAACAATTCATGTGTTTGATACAGGAGAGAGAGACTGGTCGAGTCATATGAGATGGCACCCCACATACATGGTTTTCTTTGCATTTGGCAATCGACATGTGCAGGGAACCGTTGCGAAGTTAAGATGCCCAGCACCTGCAGCAATATGCCGGGATATACAGTGTTTTCATTCACATTTATTCTCTCCGGCTTTGATTTGAAAAGACTGTTTTGTATATTTTACAAATGGGCTTGTCTTGAGGTGATTGACCCATCATTAGACCCCCCTAAAGGAGGCTTTTATGTTTGCTCGACTGTCGTGTTTGTATGTGTGTATCGTTCTGACTCTTTTCGGTTCTGTGCCCCTGGCGCATTCTTCTCCTGCTGCCGTGTTCGATGTCTCGGGCGACTGGGAGGCTGTTGGGGATCTTCCCTGGCAGGCTATGGCCATCAGTCTGCAGGGGCTGGCCAATGCAGACGCTGCCCGTCTCTATCTGATGTATCCTGAAGATTACAAACATCCCGATGTTCGTGAGGTGTACGAGTTTTATCAGACACGCCATGCTTTTGACTTTGATTCTCTGGAAACTCCCGAAGCTGTCCTAGAGCGGTTTCATTCCCATGCCAGCGGATATGTGGTCTGGGACCGTGATGTGTTGCCCTCGCTGATGGTGGCGTATACACTTGCGGGTTTGGAAAATGCGGTTATCGTTTCCGGTCGCTGGATCGAGGCGGCTCGGGGGTATGATTTGGAGGAAATCGAGGACTTTAGGGGGCAGTTTCAGGGCATGTCCGATGTGGAGATTTTCGAGTGGGCTTATGAAACCTATGGGCCCCGATGCAGCAAAAGCATTTTGACCTATCTGGGGGAACGCTGTGTGGGCCTGAATGGTAATCCCGGTATGTGGCCTGCCATTGCAGATTTTGGTATGGTACAGGGCAGTTTTTTTACCGATCTTTCTACCAGCCCTGAAGATGAGGCCGAGTATCATCTGGCAGACCGGATTATGGGGGATATGGAGACCTATGCGTATGTGTTTGGCTGGCATTCTTACTGTAAAGATCAGGAACCTGAACATCTTACCGTGGTATCCCGAAACGCATTGGTCATTGCCGAGGGTCTGAACACCCTGCCCAATATGTCTTTCCACCAGCATGTTGAAGTTTCTGAGGATTTTACCT
>CAYPUH010000025.1:0-15479 GCA_964413725.1 uncultured Cytophagia bacterium | reverse complement strand
CCCCGACCCTCCGGTGGAGGATAAAGTCTATTTGACCATGCTCCAAAGCGATGGCCTTGGAGTTGGCTCCTGGACCCGGCCAGGTCGTGGTTCGGTGCCGTATGGCTGGGAGACCAATATGGAGTGGCTCGATTTCGCACCGGCCCTGTTGCAATACTATTATGAATCGGCCACACCCAATGATACGTTTATCGGAAGTCTGAGCGGGCCGGGTTATTTTTATCCCAAACAATATCCTCCTGACAAACTTCCCGGTGCGTTGCAGATTGCCGACGAGTATATGGAACAACTCGATCTTCACGTGTTCGGTATTATGGATTATTCCGATGGCGACCGCAAGGTGGGTCACGTGGATCTGCCCCGGCGCGTGGTGGATGACTATTATGAAAACATGCCCACTGTAAAGGGGTTTCTGTGCGGATATGGTCCGGGCAATACCTATGACCATCGGGATGGTCGGCCGTTTATCTCCTATAATTATTACCTGGAGGCGAAAAAGTCGATCGAGGATGTGGTGCTGGATTTTAGGGAGCTGGCACGTCTGAACCCAAAGCGGCCCTATTTTTTGCCGGTACATGTCCGGGAAAACAATAATGTGCAACGGGTGAAGGAGATTTTTGATCGTCTGGGTCCGGAATTTGCGATGGTGCCGCCACGGGAATTTATGATTCTGGCTGGAAAAGAACCCACCATGACCACACGGTTTGTGTCACCACATCCGGACTATTCGGGTATATGGCAATTGGATCGAAAGCAAAGTGCAGAAATTTTTCCTACCACCATCCGATTTGAAATTGATCATCGAAAGAACTTTTTTTCTCTGACCACCACCTGCAGTTACCACCGTATGATCCACCATCGCGATCTGGAAACCCATATCCCTTTGACCATTGGTGGCCGCCCTGTCACGGTCCCGGAATGGCGGACACGCCGGATGGGCTACATGTCTGCCTGGGGAGATTCTTTGCAGATGCGAGCAGACTGGAAGGATACTGACACCCTGGTTCTGACCAGTGAGATGCAGGTAGAGACTTCACAGGGCACTGCCGAAATGACGAGCACGCTCGATTTTCATCTCTCTAAAGATCGGATGACCCTGACCGTTCTGGAGCGACGCATGGCACGGGAGTCATCGGAACCGGTGACCCGCTTTGTATTCAAACGGGTGCTTTCTTCTTTACCCGCTTTTGAATGACGGATTCCAGAGATTGCAAACAGGAGATTGTTTGATGCCAACACTCTATTCTTCTCCGCTTTTCACAGATTTGTATCAGCTGACCATGTTACAGGGATATGTGGATCAGGGGATGAATAGAACTGCGGTATTTGAATTTTTTGTCCGCGAGTTGCCAGCCAATCGGAGTTTTCTGGTGGCGGCCGGGCTACAACAGGTTTTGGAGTTTCTGGAAGATTTACGGTTTGGCGAGGAGGACCTCGATTTTCTTCGGCAACAACCGTTTTTTTCACAGTCCTTTGTACATGCTCTTCGGGATCTGAGATTTGAGGGAGATGTGGATGCGCTTCCTGAGGGAACCGTGTTTTTTGCGGATGAACCCGTGCTCCGTGTCGTAGCTCCCTTGCCTCAGGCCCAGCTGGTGGAAACACGATTGATCAACCTTCTCCAGTTTGAGACGATGATCGCCTCAAAGGCGGCGCGGATGAAGGGGGTGATGCCGGATAAGATGCTGGTGGATTTTGGGTTGAGGCGGGCGCACGCGGGAGAGGCTGGCTTGCTGGCCGCCCGCGCTGCGTATCTGGCGGGATTTGATGCCACATCGACGGTCCTGGCGGGTAAGGAGTTCGGCATCCCCCTCAGTGGCACCATGGCCCATTCGTTTGTCCAGGCTCACGAGAGTGAAGAGTTGGCCTTTGAGCATTTTGCCCAATCCCAGCCGAACAATGTGGTGTTGTTGATCGATACCTATGATACCCTGGATGCGGCTCATAAAGTGGTTAAAATGGCTCCCCGACTTGAAGACGCCGGAACGCCCGTTCGCGCGATCCGGATCGATAGCGGGGACCTGGTGGGCCTCTCAAAATCCGTTCGGAGCATTTTTGATGAGGCTGGATTGACAGAGATCAAGATTCTGGTCAGCGGCAGTCTTGACGAGTACAAGCTGAAAAAACTGCGTGACAGTGGTGCTCCTGTCGATGGATTCGGCATCGGGACCAAGCTGGTGACCTCTCATGATAGCGCCTATCTGGAATGCGCTTATAAACTGCAAGAGTACGCGGGATCCGGCCGACGCAAGCATTCAGAGGGCAAAGCGACCTGGCCCGGACGTAAACAGGTCTTTCGCGAATTCAAAGATTCCGGTGTTTTGAGTCGGGATACACTCGGCCTGGAAGGAGAAGGGCTGGCCGGAACCCCCTTGCTGGTGCCCGTGATGCGCGAGGGACGCTGTGTCGCAGATCTACCCTCCCTTGAGGAGAGTCGAGACTATACGGCCCAGCAGATTCAGATGTTGCCCGACAGCCTGAGATCAATTGAACAGAGACATGTGTTTGTTCCCGTCATTTCCGATCGATTACGGGCGCTGACCGATCGGGTCGACCGGTCTAACCTGAATCTGTCCTGATAAGCATAGTGATTTTGGCGGGATCAAATGGCGGTGGTGCCAGCCTGCCGGAAAGATGAAGATGAATAGATCTCTTCTTTTTGGTGTTGAGAGAGATGAACATCGATGAGGAGAGAACCTATGAAAATTGGCGTGTGTGTCATTGGCCTGTTGTTTGCCGGCAGCCTTTGGGTCGCAGTGGCGTCCAAAGAGGAGTTTCTCGACCGGTATTTGTGGAAAAACAGGATTGTTTTGTTGTATGCTCCCTCCCCCCAGGATTCCAGTTATCAGAAATTTGTTAAAGAGATAACGGACAATGCCTCAGGCGTATCGGAGCGTCATCTTGTTGTTTTGCATCTGTTTTTAGACGGAAGCGGGCGCGAGGAGCAGAAAGAATTGTCCGCAGAACAGGTCAAGGCGCTGCTGGACCGCTATGAATTGACTGTCGACACCGCTGTGGCCGTGCTGATTGGAAAGGATGGTAATGAAAAAGCCCGGCAAACCGGAACCCTGAATCTGACCGCTCTGTTTCAAGAAATCGACGCCATGCCCATGCGTCGGCGAGAAATGCGAGAACAGCGTTCTTCTCCCTGATTTAGGAACCCGAATCTGCTTTTTTTAACCATTGTTTGAGCGTCGATTCTGTGGGGAGTTTACCACTGCTTTTCAAGTCGTCATCGATGATCAGCCCGGGTGTGAGGGCTAGTCCCAGATCGGCAAATCGGTTGACATCGGTGACCTTTTCCAAAGAGATCTCTACTCCCGCTTCCTGTGCCGTGTCCCGGACCATTTGCGCCAGTTTTTCGCATGTGGGACAGCCGGATCCCACCACTTTGACGTTTACCATTTTCTCTCCTGTGTCTGATCGTTTTTTTAGACCATCCATCCGCTTTTCTATTCGTGCAGAATATTCAGATTATTAAATGTAACCATCATCCGAGATTTGATCAAGCAATTTTTATCGCCTGAAACGCATCTCATGTAGACTCGTGTATGACCGACCGGGCACATCCTTTTTTGGGGAGACGCCAAAGTACGGCGATGTCCCAGTGTAACATTTCATGTCGGTTCTCAGGAAGTTTTTGCAGACGCAATTTGTTTTATTAAACAAAGTGCCGAAAAATTCGGCATTCGGATGGTTTGGGGTCATTTATTCAGAACCAACAGAGGCATTTATCCATATATTATAATGACAATAAAGCATTGAGACCCAAATCCGCATCTTTTGCTGTTCAGAAAACACTCCGGATCAGGATGCTGATGGGTGGAATCCCGACGGATTTTGTGGTGAGACAAACCGTAAAAGGAGACGTCCAGCATGAAGAAACTGTTGATTCTAGGCGGTGGTACCGCTGGCACCATCATGGCCAACAAGATGAGTGAACATCTCAATCCCGACAAATGGCAGATCACGGTCGTGGATAAGGAGGAAACACATCATTACCAGCCTGGTTATCTGTTTATTCCCTTTAATATCTATGGCAGAAGTGATGTGGTCAAGGCCAAGCGGGACTATATTCCGTCCTCGGTCGAGTTTATTCTCAAAGATGTGGATCGTATCGAAGCGGAAAACAACCGGGTTTATCTGGCAGATGGCAAAATATTGGGATATGATATCCTGATCATCGCTACCGGCTCTCACCTGGCTCCGGAGGAGATCGACGGACTCAAGGGCGATGCCTGGTATCAAAACATCTTTGATTTTTACACTCTGGAGGGAGCCTGCCGGTTACAACAGTTTTTTAAGACATGGCAGGGTGGCAGACTGGTGGTCAACATTGCCGAGATGCCCATAAAATGTCCGGTGGCCCCGCTGGAATTCTTGTTTCTAGCCGACTGGTGGTTTACCGATAAGGGTATTCGGGACAAAGTGGAATTGACCTTTGTCACGCCATTGCCGGGCGCGTTTACCAAACCCAAAGCCTCGGAAATTCTGTCCGATTTTCTCGACAAAAAGTCGATCAACCTGGTATCCGAGTTTAATATCAGTCGAGTGGATTCCGAACCCCAAAAGATTGTCTCTTGGGATGATAGAGAGGTGGAATATGACGTACTGGTCTCCATACCGACCAATATGGGCGATGAACTTATCGAACGGTCCGGTCTGGGGGATGAATTGAATTTCGTTCCCACGGACAATCATACATTGCAATCCAAAGCACATGAAAATGTCTTTGTGATCGGTGATGCCACCGATTTACCCAGTTCAAAGGCAGGATCTGTGGCTCACTTTCAGGCGGATGTGTTAACCGAAAATCTGTTGCGATATCTCGATGGCTTGCCACTGGAGGGTGAATTTGATGGCCATGCCAACTGCTTTATCGAGTCCGGATTTGGCAAAGGCATGCTGATCGATTTCAATTATGACGTCGAGCCATTACCCGGCAAGTTTCCGCTGCCCGGCATCGGACCGTTTTCTCTGTTGCAAGAGACCAAAATGAACCATTGGGGAAAAATGATGTTTCGTTGGGTCTATTGGAATCTACTGCTCAAGGGTGCCGAACTCCCCATCGAGGCACAGATGAATATGGCGGGAAAACACCGCTAAGAATCAAACAGATTGAATCCCCGGATTCAGTCCGGCAATGAATCGTCTGAATATCGCCTTTTGAACCCATTCTAACTCGGATTCTGTATTGGAATCCAGGAGAGCGCTTTTATGGATAAGGACCTAGAGTCTCTGCATCAAAAAATCGATTTTCTGACGGAACAGGTCATGGAAACGCAGCGACGACAACGGGAGCTGGAAGAGTTGAAGCAGGATTTGACTCCCGTCGTCTCTGATATGTTCAGTACTGCGGTTGAGGAGCTGGAGCAAGTCTCTCCGTATTTCACCTCGGAGGACGCTCTCTATCTATTGAAAAAGATGATGCGGAATACGCGCACGTTTATCGCGCTTTTGGATTCTTTGGAAAGTGCGCAGGATTTTATTCAGGATGCCACACCGTTGAGCAAAGCGGCGTTTGCAGCGATGCTGGAAACGTTTGATGAAATGGAGAAGAAGGGCTATTTCACGTTTTTCCGAGCTGCTATGGACATCCTGGATCAGATTGTTACCTCTTTTGGTGAGGAGGATCTGAAACAGCTCGGAGATAACATTGTTCTCATTTTAAACACCGTCAAGCAACTGACCCAACCGGAAATGATGACCACGATTCAGAACGCGGTAGGTGTGTATCAGCATCTCAATGTCAATCCACCTGAAAACATTTCATGGTTCGCACTGCTGCGGGAATTCAGAGATCCACAGGTCCGGCGTGGGCTTGTGGCAGGACTGGAGATTTTAAAAAACCTGTCGGGGAATGGAGAGCGTCATTCCCTGAACACTGATTTCAAACAACATTAAATAAAAGGAGGCATCTATGCCTGTTAAAGACGTCAATGGGAAACAAGTGAATGTCAATGACGAGGGGTTCCTGGTCGATCCTTCCGAATGGGACAAGTCGGTGGCAGAAGCGCTGGCGGCTGAAGAAGGTATTGATTCCCTGAATGATACCCACTGGAAAGTTATTGAATTCATGCGCAAGGATTATGAAGAACATGACAAGGTACCCACCATTCGCAGAATCAATAAAGTGGGGGGCGTGTCGACAAAGGAATTGTATGCATTGTTCCCCAACGGCCCGGCCAAAAAGGCTGCGAAAATTGCGGGATTGGGAAAACCCCAGGGATGTGTTTGATACTCGGGTTCACCTGTCCTTTGTATTGGGATCATATAGATCGTTTTGAATGGATTCTGTGGACACAGAATCAGGGTGTTAAAAACAGGAGAGGCTATGTCTGATCAACAACAAGATGCCATCAAAAAAGTTTCCATTGTTATATCCAAAGGCTCTCTGGAAGGGATCTATCCCGGTTTGATTATGGCCAATGGTGCGCGTATGGAGGGGATCGAGGCGACACTTTTTTTCACGTTCTTTGGTCTCGACGCCATTCGTAAAGATCGCATAAAAAATATCAAAGTGGCAACTGTTGGGAACCCGGGAATGCACATGCCGACTCTGCTCGGTGCTCTTCCGGGTATGTCTGCGATGGCCACGTCGATGATGAAAAAGCAGATGGACAAGCTGGATATCCCCCCCATCGATGAATTTATCGAGATGGTGAGCGATGCAGGTGCAGATCTCTACGCGTGTCGGGCGACGGTGGATATGTTCGATTTGAAACACGATGATTTTGTGCCTCAAGTCGATGGGATCATCAATGTGGGTACCTTTTACGAAAAATCCGCTGGTGCCTCTATCATCTTTACCTGAGATTGTTCCTCGCCGGCGACGATCCGTACGGGTCGTCGCTCCTTCCTTCCATCTTTTGTATAAAAGTCTTGCGAAATCGCTCAAAATGTGTATTGTATGAAAAGGGATGACTCCCATGGGATTGCCCTTTCCAACCTGTTTCGTGCCATCAATGAGGTGACCGTTATGAAGTCTGCCTGGTTAGCATTTTCGCTTGTACTGTTGATGCTTCCTGCCGGACTGTTTGCAAAAGTAGCCATCAGAGGGGCATATGGCTATGTGCCCGGCTTTTGGCAAGCTGGCCATTCGCTTACCGACTATGGTGTCAATGCCATATTTGTCTACCATCATACCTTTAGTGATTCCATGCTTCATAAAGCTCGACGGCAGGGATTGCAGGTTTTCGCAGAGTTTGCCACACTCAATGGAAAGTCCTATCTGAAAACGCATCCCGATGCCTGGCCCATCGAGGATGATGGCAATCGGGTTTCACAGGCCTCCTGGTTTATGGGGATTTGTCCCACCCATCCGGGATTCCGGGAGTATCGGTTGAATCAGCTCGCGGCGTTTCTCGACCGTTATCAGGTTGACGGGGTCTGGATGGACTATCTCCACTGGCATGCACAGTTTGAGGATCCCGATCCCGTTCTGCCGGAAACCTGTTTTTGCGACCGGTGCGTGCATCGGTTTGAGCACGACACCGGGATTTCTGTCCAAGGTGAGTCCGTGCCTGCCCGTGCTAGCATTATTCTGACCGAGCATGAAAAACAGTGGCGTGACTGGCGGTGTACTGTCATCGAGTCGTGGGTACATTCTATTCGCGAGTGTGTCGATGAGCATCAACCGGGCATCCTTCTCGGATGTTTTCATGCTCCCTGGACCGATGAGGAGTTTAACGGGGCCCGACGACGGATTCTCGGGCTCGATCTCAGGGCTTTGACCGCCGATGTAGATGTCTTTTCCCCCATGGTTTACCATGCTCGTATGGGGCGACAACCCGATTGGGTGGGGGACACGGTCAGCTGGTTGTGCTCCTATTTGAACGCGGCTTCAGATACCACCGAACGCGTGTGGCCCATTATTCAGGCCCACGACGATCCCGACCCCATTCCACCCGAAATTTTTGAGCAAACCCTGAGAGAGGGAACGACATCCTGTGCCGATGGAATCATGATGTTCAGCATTCAATCTCTGATACATGATCCGGGGAAACGCCGGGTTCTCAAAAGTGTCTACACATCCTGGAAATAACCTTCGGAAAGGAGTGATATGGATCGTCGTCACTTTATACATGCCTCTGCCATCGGACTGTTGGCCACCGGACTGCAGCTCAGATGGAGTCGGGGCCAGTCCCCATCGAGTTCGGGATATCCCTTTCTTTTTTTCGATCCCGCGGATGTATCACGATTGCGTCAAAACGCCCGCTCTGCCGTTTTCGCGGAACGTGTACAGGAGCTGTTGGCGATCGACCTGACAGAGGAGTGGGCATATGTCAATGGACTCGAGGATAAAAGTGTTCCATTAAACCGACGGTTGGGTCGGCTACAGGCTCTGTTTGGCCGGCAGGCGTTGGCACAGCTTATCGATCCCTGCCCGGAGCGCGCCGAGCTGTTGCGACAGGCTCTGCTGCGCGTGTCCGAACAACCCGTTTGGGCGACATTTGTGGACGGCCGGGGGCGTCCCGTCGGCATTCAGCGCGGCCCTCTGGTGGGAACCCGGATGCTGTTTGCCCGGGAGGTTCTGGATGATCAGCTGTCCGAAGAGGATAATACACTCATTCTTGACGCCATTGCCAACAATGCCTGCATCCCCAGCGAGCGAACCTTGTGGGGAATGCACCACCCGCGGGAGGCGACCGGATGGGATTTTTCGCCGCAGGCAGATAATGTCGCCGGCATTACACTCGAACGCTGGCCCATTATCCTGGACAAGACCAATCTGAAAGCTTTTCCCATCACAGTGTTGGGGCTCTTTAGCCTCGCCCGTCCGCATGATCCCCGCTCCGAAGCCTGGCTAAAGCTCGCCGAAGTGAGTGCAAAGGAATTCCTTTCACTGTTCAAGGCGGATGGCAGTTATCCCGAGGGTATCGGTTATCTGGACTATGCGTTGCGCTATTTTCTTTTGTTTCTGGAAGCGCATCTGAACCTGAAAGGCAACATCGATTGGGTGGATCAAGCGAATTTTTATGGTGTGGCTGCATATATCACCACCATGCAGTTGGGTGTGGCTGCCGATGGAATCGATCCCGATGTGGTCAATTTTAGCGATGCGCGCAACAGCGTTGTTGCTGCTGTGCCGTTATGGATTGCCAAACGAACCGGTAGCCGTCTGGCCGGTTATGCCGCTCGGCAGTTCAGCCGCTCAAACCTGTCGTTTAATGATATGCTCTGGTACCGTCACGACCTGCCTGCGGCTCCGCCTCCGGACGCTCTGAAAAACAACCGTCTGGATATGGATTGGATCGTCTGCCGCACCGGCTGGGATCCAGATGATGTAATACTTGCCTTTCGCAGTGGTGGTCCGGAAAATCACGAGCACGCCGATCGCAACCATTTTATTCTCAAAGCATATGGTGAGCGGATGCTGACGGATCCTTTTGGCGCCTCGTATCACGCCAATGATCCCGGCTGGCTGCTGCGACTCACACCGGCACATAATGCAGTGCTGATCGATGGCAAGGGACACCAGTTTCACGACGGCAGTGAGGGCACCAACGCTTCGGTTGCACATGCATCGGTGGAACGGTATGTGGACCGGGGAGAGGTGGTTTGGTGGAGCAGTGATGCCACACCCGCCTATCAACTGGTTTCTCCACATATCACCCGTGTGATGCGCACAGTCCTGTTTGTCAAACCCAATTGGGTGCTGGTTTTTGATCAGATCGACGCCTCCAGACCGGTGGCGGTTGAGTTCCGGTTTTTTCCGGACAACCGCGATGAATCAGCAGATATTGCGGTATCTTTGAACAGATTTACTCTGAGTCGTCCCGCAGCACGACTCCGGGCTCGGGTGGCCGCTCTGAACAGCCTGAAAATTGAAAAACAGATCCTGGATCTTCCAGAACGCGATGGTGTGTTTCCGTTTGTCGCCGTTCATAGTGGAACCGCCGCACATCATGAGGTGGTAACGGTGCTCGAGGCCGAACCGGCCTCTTTGAGAGAGACTGAAAAAACGATTGCAATCGATTCTTCTGATGATCGGAACGGAGATTGGCATCTCTCCACACCGGCATTTTCCTGCCGGATTGAATCCCGTGGGCGGATTCCTGAACTGTTTCTGCTCTGATCACACACGTGGAGATCTGTATGCATAGACGCGAGTTTTTGAAACATCTGACGATTACCGGAGGGATGGTATCCGCGTCCTCTACCTCTCTCTATTCTCAATTGCGAGTAAGGAATAGCATGCCGAATATACTCTTGATCATGACCGATCAGCAAACCGCCTCGGCCATGAGCTGTGCCGGTAATCCCTATCTGGAAACGCCCCATCTGGACCGACTGGCGGAAACCGGCATCCGATTCGATCGGGCATATTGTTCGCAACCCTTGTGTATTCCCTCCCGGGCCTGTATGTTCACCGGCCGGTGGCCCCATGAGGTGGGTGTTACCTACAACAAACCGCATCATTCCATTCATGTGCCCATGATGGGGACGATCCTTGGCGAGGCGGGGTATGATACCGGTTATGTGGGTAAATGGCATCTGACCATTCCTCCCAGCCGCCATGATCTGCATGGATTTCGCACCGTACGACACGCCCGCGACAACCGGCTGGATGAGGATGTGCCGGACGCCAGCACCGCCTTTCTCAGACAACGACGCGACCGTCCGTTTCTGTTGGTGTCTTCCTTTGTCAACCCTCACGATATTTGTGAATGGGCGCGGGGAGAGCCTGGAAAGGAAGGTCCCTATCTGGAACCTCCGAATCCGGACACGTGTCCGCCATTGCCCGGCAATTTTGCCATTCCCGAGCTGGAACCGAGTATTTTGCGGACAGTGCAACCGTTTACCCCCGGTATGTATCCGAGCCTCGATTGGCATCCTGAAAAATGGCGGCAATATCGCTGGGCCTATTATCGGTTGGTAGAGACGGTGGACCGTCAAATCGGTACGGTATTGCAGGCTCTGGATGTGGAGGGTCTTTCTGACAGTACGGTGGTGATTTTTACCAGCGACCATGGTGATGGCGCCGGTGCGCATCGCTGGAATCAGAAACAGGTGTTGTACGAAGAACCGGTGCATATTCCCCTGATCATCAGAGCCCCGGATGACGGCGGCAGAGGATTGACAGACACCCGGCATCTGGTATCCAACGGCCTGGATCTGATCCCCACGTTGTGCGACTATGCCGGTATCACTTCTCCGGAGGCGCTTACTGGTGCCAGTCTGCGACCTCTGATACAGGGAAAAACCGGACACCCATGGAGATCGCATCTGGTTGTCGAAACCGAATTTTGTCCCTGGGACGATACCTTTGGGATCATGGGACGCATGATACGCAATGACCGCTATAAATATGTCGTCTATTCGCACGGGGGGGAGCGGGAACAACTTTTTGATTTGCAGCAGGATCCGGGAGAGACGGAGAACCGTATCCATCAATCCGATCTACAGCCTGTTGTCGAACGTCTTCGTCAGACCCTGCGCGAACACTGTCGCGACACGCAGGATGGTTTCCCTCCGGAGCGTATCGGGCCGGGAGTGTTTCCGTATCATCGGAGCTAAGCGTTCTCACAAGGTAGTGGTCGGCGAGGTCGAAGGAATCCGGTGTTGTTACCGGCTCCGGCATGTGTGGAGAACATACGAGATTGACGATGTTGGGCTTGCTGTGGAGCGGTAGAGTCAGACGCCAAGGGTGGGATTCCTGTGGCGTTTGACAGAATCGGTATTCAGAGCCGAATCGGGGCTTCGTTACGGGGTTCTGAACCGGTCGGGTTGCAAACCGATCTGGCCAACAGGAATGGCCTGAAAGCCAATGCTCCAGGCAGCGGATCCGGGCGTCAGATAAAATTCGCCGGCCTCGGGATCGCGAATACCCGGATTCCCGGGAATAAGCAGATTGTTTTGCAGTATGGCGGGGATATCGGCACTGTCTGTGGAATAGAACCGGTATCCCTCTTTTGCATCCAGATCGAGGTAGTAGGGATCCCATGTCTCGGGAGGATTTGCCAGCCGTTTGAGAATGACCGAGTCGCCGATGCAGTTGTCTGTGATATTCAGGAGCGACAGGTCATAGGCATATGTGTCATACAGTCCCATCCACCGGCCTCCGAACGAGATGTTTCTGTGAATGTGGTTGTATTTGGGGACTGCGGGTTCATTCTGCCAGATCTCTGCGAGTCCGGGGTACCGCTCGCTGTAGGGAGGATGGGCCGCATCCATCGCCTCCCAGCGCTGCCGCAACACCGGGTAGCGGCCATCGAAATAATTGCTCGCCCATCCCAGTCCCCGTGCATCCAGAAGAATGGACGGGTGGCAGTCGATATAGATATTGTTTTCAACGCGGTTGCTGCGTCCGCCGCCAATCAGGGTCCCCCGTCCGGCTTTGTAACAGATATTGCCATACAACGTATAGCCTGTGGAAAAGTCATCCAGATACAGAGCCGTGACCCCGTGCAGTCCTTCCCCTTGCAGATGGTGGATATAGTTATAGCGGTAGATATTGCCCTGCCAGGTATAATCCCGTCCCGTATGCACCGCACCGGCATCGCCGGTCTCACGGCAGACGCGATGAATTTCATTGTATTCCAGAATGTGGTCGTTGCCCCGCACATAGATCCCCTCATGCGGAGCATCGTGAATCAGATTGTTGGCAACGCGATGCCCGACTCCGTAGAGGTCGACCGCCAGCTGCCAGGTTCGGATCCATTGGCTATAGTGATGGATGTGGTTATTGACGGCGAAATGATTGCCGGGGGTCAGCGTTGTTCTGTCGCCGCCCTTGAGGACGATCCCTCCCATAGAGACGTCGCTGATATCACAGCTCAACACCCCGTTGTGAATACCTCCCTCGATGACCACGGCATCATCGCCGAGATAGCGAAATCGACAGCCGGCGACCTGGTTGTCCCGTCCGCCCGTTATCAGCACACCCTGTCCCAGAGCGTTTTCGAACGCGATTCCTTCCAGATGAACACCTGAGGTCCGGTCGAGATGGATCAGTGGCTCCGGGAGAACCGAGATGTGAATGGGTGGAGGGTCAAAGAAGGCGGGCGGGTGAAGGTAAATCAGACCTCGAGGCCGGTCGTATACCCATTCTCCCTCCCGGTCCAGTTCTTCCAGACAGTTCAGAACCGCGTAGCGCTGGCCTTTGGTGTATCCATAATGATGGTGTGGCGGCTGGAACTCGAATTCGTTGTGGATCGTGTCGATGGTTGCCACGGTTTGATAAGAGTCGCTCCAGTCCCAGGTCCAATACCCGTGACAGAGAATGAGATGGGGATGGGTCCAGTGTCGGGGACGATTGTCGTCATACCGAATTCGGCCATAATGACGACCCACAGGGACGCCATCGTATCGCTTTTCCCGTTCCAATCCCTTGTTATACAATGAATCTCCGCTTTGCGGGACATCGGCGACCGTGAGCCAGCCTTCATTGGGGTAGCGGGCGAGGGGTAATCTGTGCCCGTCACAAAACAGTTCCACAGCGGGGCGCCCCCGTTGGGTCCACTCTGTGGGAAGTGGAAGGGAGAGATCGGTTAGTCTGATCATGCGAATATCCTGCCGTTGTTGTCCGGACAGGTGAAATGCGTTTGCGATGGAATCCGGAAGAGGGGAGAGAGTCGTTACCGCTTTCGATCCGCTCAGCGTCACCGTTTCGCCGGGATAGGCTTTCCAGGTGACCGAAACCGTGTCGTTTGTAGAATCTGGAGCTTGAATGGAAAGGGTGTTGTGACGACAATAGGTCCCCTGCCGCACAAAGACGGTCATGGCTTTTGATTCAGAAGGATGGAGATGATGCCAGGCGCGAATGACCTGTTCGGCCTGATCCAAGGTGGCAAAGGGTCCGTCTGTACCGGCCGGATTGGGATCGGCACACCGGCCACTCCAGCTGTCGTTGCCGTTGGGGGCGACAAACAAGGTGTCGGGGAATTCAGGCGAGGGAGCCGCCATACAGCATGCGCTCGTGAAACCGAGAACCAAAAGAGTGACGATCGTTTTCATCCATACTCCTGTCAGATGTTTCGATTCTTTTCTCTTGACCGTTTTTTAACAAAATGGAATCTGGGATACCGTGTTCACAGTATCGACCAGACAAGGTTGAATCGCCGGTGTTATAAACATAGCGAATTCTCGTCATGAATCCAAACCAAGAGTAGAGATAAAAAAAGGAGCATGCCGGCATCGGGCATGCTCCTTTTGGGTATTACAAACACTTGTCTGTCAGGGAAGAGTAATGATCACTTCACCCGATGTGATTTCGATTTTTGCGTCACCTGAACCCTGTAACGTGCCGGTGCCGCTTGCATAGGAAATATCGAGAGAGTTACTGGCGCTTCCGCCTCCGATTCTGGTGGTACCGGACCGGGAGAGAGTGGTGCTGGTGCCGGTGGATCCGGACCAATAGCCATTGGAAACGGTTCTGCCACTGACGCTGATACCGGTGCCGGCATGAGGTGTTTCATTGGTTGTACTCTGGTCGACGGCGGAAATCTGATTGCTGGCGTTGATGTTGATACCTCCGCCGGCGGTATAGACTTCGCCGTTGTCTTCAGCAGCGACCCAGTTGGTGCCATTGTATTCGAGCACCTGTCCTGTTGACGGGGACAGGGAGGAACTGATAGGGGTCCCACGGAGTTGATTGGCATTCCACAGGGCTTGTGTGGTTTGGGCGCTGACCTGACGTCCACTGACGCTGATACCGGTGCCGGCCTGAGGTGTTTCGTTGGTGGGGCTGGTATCCAGCGCAGAGATTTCATTTCCACCGCTGATATTGATACCGCTGCCAGCGGTATAGACCTCACCGTTGTCCACGCCCACGATCCATTCATTTGCAGTGTCGTCCCATTTCAGGACCTGGCCGTCAGCGGACGGGGACAGGGAGGAGCTGACTGCGGTGCCATAGATGTGATCCGCATTCCACATGGCCTGATCATGCTGTGCGGCGACGGTGCGTCCACTGACGCTGATACCGGTGCCGGCTTGAGGCGTTTCATTGGTGGGACTGGTATCCAATGCAGAAATTTCATTTCCACCACTGATGTTGATACCGCTGCCGGCGGTATAGACCTCGCCATTGTCTTCAGCAGCGACCCATTGATTGCTCCCACCATCCCATTCAAGGACCTGACCATCACTTGGTGAGAGAGAGGAGCTGATGGGGCTGTTGTAAAGGTGGCTGGCTCGCCATTGCGGGGTTTCGTGGTGAGCGGAGAACGTCGTACCACTGAGTTCGAGTGTGGTGCCATCGGCAGAATAGCTGGTTCCTCCATCATCGGCGCCCACGACCCATTCACTTGCTGTGGCGTCCCATTTCAGGACCTGGCCATCGGTGGAGGGGGCGAGACCATCGTGGATGGCGGTTCCTCTGAGCTGATTGGCGTTCCATTGCGCGACGGTGTGTTGCGCTGAAAATTCGGTACCCGAAAGCGCCAGGGTGGTTCCATCTGCGGTGTAACTGGTGCCGCCGTCATCGGCGCCCACGACCCATTCACTTGCTGTGGCGTCCCATTTCAGGACCTGGC
>CAYPUH010000024.1:24016-24354 GCA_964413725.1 uncultured Cytophagia bacterium | reverse complement strand
ATCGTGCCCTGACCATGCTTGAATCGCGATTCAAGGAGGCGATAGCACACCATCTGACCGGACAGGAACAACTCGCAGCTGTGGGACAGATCTATGTTGATTTTGCATTTGAACATCCCGATCACTATCGACTGATGATGCAATGTGCAACCTCACACCACACCTTGACGACGGTAGAACCGGAAGCACAGGCTTGCCAAGAGACCGGATTGAACATTCATCGACTCACGGCATCTGCCATCCGAACGGGCATCCAGGATGGTACGATTCACACACAGCAGGATCCCCTGGAGCTGGCCATCCTGCTGTGGGGTCAGACCACCGGCGTAATCCAGATT
>CAYPUH010000024.1:0-24006 GCA_964413725.1 uncultured Cytophagia bacterium | reverse complement strand
ATCCAGATTCTGAAACAAAACCGGGATTCACTTGAGCGAAAATTCAACCTCGACACCCTTCATCTCCTCGAGCTACATTTCGAGATGATTCGAAAAGGAATACAATCAAATAACGAGTGAACAGAACTCTATAAACCGGTCGGTGGTACAGAGGCCTACCCACTCCCGATCCAAGCCGTACTGTTTCGAGCACCTCATGACAACAGACCGTCCGGCTGAATTGTGTTTGCTCTGACAATGTTATGTATCTGTCCATACAGGGGAGCCCTATGAAACACGTGATGATCATCGTATTGCTGAGCGGGGTGAGTTTTTTGGCTTGTGACAAGAGGGAGCAACAGCAACGCGTCCCTGCAGTTCCAGTTCGTCTGGATGCTGTGAGCCGTCATAACATCACGATTCCCATCCATACCAGCGGATCATTATCCTCACAATCGGATATGCGTTTGGCGTTCAAGGTGGCCGGGATTGTCGACACGATCACCGCGAATGAGGGAGAATCCGTGCAAAAAGGTCAACGCCTTGCAACACTTCAATTGGAAGAAATTGAAGCACAGGTGGATAAAGCGGAGAGTGCTTACGACAAAGCCAGGCGGGATTTCGAACGGGTGAGCAAGCTGTATGCGGACAGTGCAGTAACGCTGGAACAGGTTCAAAATGCTCAAACTGCAATGGATATTGCTCATTCTGATCTCACGATCGCAAGGTTCAACCGACGTCACGCCACCATAACAGCTCCGGCTCATGGCCGTGTGCTTAAACATCTGGTAAAGGAGCACGAATTGGTGGCTGCCGGACAGCCGGTTTTGTATGTCAGCAATCTGGAGGGAGTCTGGAAAATGACCACCGGCGTTTCGGACCAGGATGTGGTGCAGCTTGGTCTCGGAGATTCCGCTCGGGTCGTTTTCGATGCCTATCCCAACACTGTATGGTCGGCGACAATTTCCGAGATTGCAGGCAGTGTTTCCCCGCAGACCGGAACGACCGAAGTGACGCTATCCCTGCATCATGCCCATCCATCCTTTAAAACCGGCTTTATTGCCCGGGTGACTCTGTATCCATCGCAACGGGATTCGCTCTTCCAAATTCCCATATCCGCGCTTGTGGATGCAGATGGACCTCGAGGGTCTGTCTATACGGTAGAAACAAATCGGGCACGCAAGCTGGACATCGAGATTGCCTATATATCACAGGATTCGGTGGCCGTATCCACAGGATTGGAGCAGGTCAAACACATCGTCACGCGGGGAGCGGCGTATTTAAGCGACGGCACACCGGTCACGGTCATCGAACGGGAAAGGACACAGCCATGATCCTGCCACGCCTGGCCATACAAAACCACCAGTTCACCCTCATCATCGTTATCCTCGTCGTTCTGATAGGCGTGGTTTCCTTTTTCACCATGCCCAAATCGGAGGATCCTCTGGTGCAACCGCCCGGAGTGAGCATTATCGTACTCTATCCCGGTGCCACACCGGCGGATAATGAAGAATTGATTGTAGAACCCATAGAAGAGGCAATCAACGAACTGGATGATATCGAAGTCATGACCTCGGAAGCGTCAGACGGACTCTCTGTTATCGAAGTGGAGTTTCTGCCTGGCAGCGATTCGGATGAAAAGTACGATCTGGTGACGCAAAAAATAAACCGTATCCGCGACGAGCTTCCGGCGGATATTCTCGATCTCGAACTCGTCCAGTGGAGTATCTCGGACGTTCATATTCTTCAAATGGCTCTGGTATCGGAAACAGCCTCTTATCGTGATCTCGAAGACGAAGCCGACCGTCTCAAGACCGAACTGGAAAAAACGCCGGGGGTCAAAACCATCTCGTTGTGGGCGATCCCGCCGCAGCAGGTGCATATCGCCATCGACATGGCAACACTCGCCAGTCGTTCTCTTCCCCTCACCCGGGTCATAGGGGCGATACAGGACGCGAATGTCAATATCCGAGGCGGCCATGTTGACGTCGGCACCCGCCTTTTGAGTATCAAAACCAGCGGAGCATACGAGTCTGTCGACGCCATCGCCAATACCGTCGTCCATGCCGGTCCTACGGGTACGGTTCTGTTAAAGGACATTGCAGAGATCAAACTGTCCGCCGCCACACCGGATTATAAAGCCCGTTTCAATGGAAAGCGGTGCGTCTATATCACGGCCAACCAAAAAGAGCGCACCAATATTTTTACAATTTTTAATCAGCTGAGACCCAAAATAGACGCATTTAAGAACTCTCTCCCGCCCAAGATGTCTTTGTATACCGCCTTTGACCAATCCACGAGCGTGTCCAATCGGGTGGAAGGATTCTTTATGAATCTGTTACAGGGAATCGTACTGGTGGGTATCGTCATTCTCATCGCTATCGGGGCGCGTCCGGCCCTGATTGTGATGATGGCCATTCCGATTTCCATCATGGCTGCCATCGCATCGCTGGATCTCAGCCACTATGGTTTGCAACAGATGTCCATTGCCGGTCTGGTCATCGCACTGGGATTGTTGGTTGACAATGCGATTGTGGTCACAGAGAATACCAGCCGCTTCATTCGAACCGGTCTTGACCGAGAAGAGGCGGCCATCGCAGGGACCAGCCAGATCGGCTGGGCTGTGGTCAGCTCCACCGCTACGACGGTTCTGGCGTTTATACCGATCATCATGATCCGGGATATTACCGGTGAATTCATCCGCAGCATGCCAGTAACCGTTGTCTATACCCTAACAGCCTCCTTGCTGGTCTCCCTGACTCTGACCCCCTATTTCGCTACGCGAGTGCTGCGTCCAGACGGTGATCAACGGAGCAACCGTTTCCGTCGATTCCTCAATCAGTTTATCGAGACACACTATCGGAAACGACTCTTGTGGGCACAACAACATCCCGCCCGCACCCTCATCATCGCGCTGATGGTTTTCGTTCTGGCCTTGGGGTGTTTTCCCCTGGTAGGCATCAGCTTTTTTCCGAAAGCGGAAAAACCGCAGTTTTTCATCAACATCAATCTACCCCAGGGTACGAATCTACGCGAGACCACCCGCATGGTAGATAAAGTGGAACACCTGTTGAGCGATTATCCCCAAATCCGGAACGTGGTGAGCAACATCGGCCGAAGCAATCCGCGGTTATACTATAACATCATCGCAGAGCGTGAAAAAAGCAATCACGCCCAGCTGTTTGTGGAATTGCAGCGCTATGATGTGGACCGACAAGAGCAATTGATTGCAGAGTTACGGAACCGGTTTTCTCACCTCTCAGGTGTTGAGATAGAGCTCAAGGAACTGGAACAGGGACCGCCGGTGGAGGCACCCGTCGCCATCCGGATTCTGGGTGACAATCTGGATCAACTGCGCGCTCTGGCCGGAGATGTGGAATCCATGGTCCGGTCGACTCCCGGTACCATCAATATCCACAATCCCCTGCGAACCACAAAGAGCGACCTCCGGCTCAATATCAATCGTGAAAAAGCAGCCATGCTGGGAGTACGTCTGTCGGATATCGATTATACCGTCCGGGCCTGTATAAACGGCGTCACCGTATCCCAATACCGGGACCCAGATGGCAAGGCCCGGGATATCGTGGTTCGCCTTCCCATCGACGAGAATCCGTCTTTGACGGATCTGCAACAGATCTATGTTTACTCGCAACATGGACAGATGATTCCCCTGTCCCAGCTGGCCACCACAGAATTGTCCGCCAGCCCCCTCTATATTTCACATTATGATATGGAAAGAAGCGTGAGCATCACAGCAGATGTGGCGGGACATAAATCGGTCAATGAACTCTCCGGTTCGTTGATGAGCCAACTCGAATCCTATTCCTGGCCCAAGGGGTACCGTTTTTCCATGGGGGGCGAGATGGAAACACGCCAGGAATCCTTTGGTGGCATGATGCAGGCAATTTTGGCCGCTCTGTTGGCGATTTTTGGCGTACTGGTCCTGCAGTTCCGGTCGTACTCACAACCACTCATCGTCTTCTCTGCCATCCCATTGGCAGTGATTGGCTCCATTCTGGCTCTTTTGATCACCGGATACACCTTTTCCTTTTCCGCCTTTATCGGCTTGACGAGTCTGGTGGGCATCGTGGTCAACAACTCGATTATTCTGGTGGACTATACCAATCAATTGCTGCGATCCGGAATAGAATTGACAGAGGCTGTACGGCAGTCAGCGGAAACCCGCTTTACGCCCATCATCCTCACCACGGCAACCACCATCGGTGGATTGCTGCCGTTGACACTGGCAGGCGGAAGCGTCTGGGCACCCATGGGATGGACGATCATCGGCGGACTGCTCATGTCCACAGTCCTGACACTGATTATTGTCCCGACATTGTATACCGTGATCACGAGACGACATACCGGCACGGGACCCTGTACAGTGCTGAGAGGATGAAGGATTTTAATCTTGATTCTGACATAAAAAGTCGATATTCTATACAACCGCTGGACGCATTACGTTCAACCCCCGCAAGGGTTCCGGTCCTGCTGGTCTATCAATCCATCCACATCCCAACACCCATCGGAGTGCCAGATCATGACACCACGGGAAATAATATTGGAACAAATACACCATCACGAAACCGCAGAGGTCCCCTATACGTGCCCGGTCGATGAAGAAGTTGCCGGTCGCCTGGACACCTATTACGGAACGCAGCAATGGCGGGAACGTCTGAAATCCTATATCGAATCGGTAACGGTGGTTGACACCATGAAAAAGGTTCCCACAGACACGCCAGGAGTACATCGCGACCTCTTTGGCACGCTTTGGCGTTTGGACCAGAGACCGTTTCACCTGGAAACCCCTGGACTGCAATGCCCCTCCTTTGAATCCTATGACTGGCCTGATCCGGATGCCTTTTATCTGGACGCAGCCGAATGCAAAGAGGTCAGACGGGTTTGTCAGGATCACTCGGATCTCTTTTTAACCGCCGGACTGGGTTGGGGTTTGTTTGAAACCAGTTGGGGACTGCGGGGATTTGAAAATGTTCTGATGGATGTGGCTATGGAGCCGGACTTTTATGAGGAGCTGCTCGATCGGGTGGTAGAACAATTTCTCGCGTACATAGACTTTACCTGTGAGCATCTTCCCGAGGTGGATGCCATTATGTTTGGCGATGATTGGGGAGATCAGCGAGGAATCATCGTGGGACCGGAGCGATGGCGCAAACTGTTTAAACCCCGCTATGAACGAATATACAAGGCAGTACATGACCGCGGCAAAATCGTGATCTCACATTGCTGCGGCAGTGTTGCGGATATCATGCCCGATCTGATCGAGATCAAACTGGATGTACTGGAAAGTGTGCAACCCGAAGCGCAGGGAATGAACCCCTATGAACTGAAAAAAAAATGGGGCGATAAAATGACCTTCTGGGGGTGCCTGGGCAGCCAAAGTACCATCCAGTTTGGAACTCCAGAAGAGATCATCCACGAAATATCGAGGTTGCAAAAGGAAATGAGTGTTGGCGGCGGATATATCCTGGCACCCGCAAAAGAACTTCAACCCGGAACCCCGACGGAAAATGCCGTCGCGGTGATCGAAACCCTTGCGGAATCCAGCTCCTAGTTCAGTCTCAACGCCCCATCCCTCCTGAATCCCCTCACCTTGCCAGATCGGGTTTTACAATCTGGTAAGGTGAAAGTTTGCCAACCACCCAGAATGTTTGCCCTTGTTATCCGGATCCCAAAGAACGCTTAAAGTGTTGTGTTAATGCATCAGGCGTCATAGTTCTCGATTTGGAGACATTCGTGAACCGCCGATTCAACCGATTCGGTGTCTCCGATAAAAATCAACGATTCAGTAAAGGATCCGTCAGACCAATATTCCTCAATGCTGATATGATAGTGTTCACGAATATCATGAATTCGATCAATCAATGCCTGACTTGGGTGATTGATACACCGTATCGATCCCACTCCCTGAGCATGACTAATGTTTACATTGTGCGTCATACACCCCTCCTCTTCATCACCATAACCCAACACGTCTGTATAGTATTTACACTGGTGTCCGGTTACCAGACACCAACCAAATTAACTATATAATAAACAACAATGATTTCGTAACATTCAATTCAAGTCGATTCTGTTTTACAACTAACATAATAAATTGATTTTAATAGAATTCTTGCGGGGTGTCGCATGTGAGAAACAGCCTTTAATAATTCTACACCCTAGAACACATTCTGTTCCGAAACCATTTCCAATCCAGCAAATTTTTCTTTATTCATAGACGTTTTAAACAGGTAACGGGTGGTATGAGGGGTGGGTGGCAAAGTACCGACAGTCTCTCATACTGGAGTATTGTTATCGGGACCCCCGTTTTAATCCTGAATTTGATCGACGAACCCGGTTCCAAACACAGTCGATGTTGTGCGTCCCCCTCATCCGAAAGGATCAATTACTAGGTGACCCGTAGGTCATCAATAAGGACGACGGTGGCATTCTTGCAAAGGCGGATCTCAGGGTATTTGAGATGCCGGTAGCCCAAATTCTGACCCGATCGAGCAGGACGTTGCTGTTCATATGGACGGAGCACCTCAAAGCGATGATATTACGTATGTGGTGTGTAAATGTCAAGCAGACATAAAATGACCGGAACCAAACTGCCCCCCCTTCGTTTAAAACACCAAAATCAAAACTCACAGAAAAGATACAAGGGCTAAACAGTTCACAGCAGCCCCATCTCCACATCATGTCCTTGTGACATGAATGATCGTGTCTCATAAGAGCAACTTTTTGTGTTCCGGGATGTTCTTAAACGTCCTTTGAGTTTAATGGTGGCAATTCGGTTTCCAATGACAAATGGATCATCACGAGGAGTTTTAATGGTGCGGGTGACATCGAGTCATGTCATGGTCTGGTTACTCTTGCTGCTGACCGGTGTGATGGCAGCAGCCGAACCGGTTGGCCTGGAATCCGGAGAGACCAAATCCAATCTCTCCACTCTGAATGCTCGACCGGTATGGGCACGGGATCTGCAGCAGTCCGTTTTTGCCGTGGGAGAAGAGCTCAGATATGACGTCAAATATGGACCGATCAAAGCCGGTGAGGCGCGTCTCGCCATCACCGATAGTCTTGAATGTCTCGACCGGACCTGTTATCGGGCGGTCAATGAGCTCAAAACCACGGGATTCTTTTCCCGCTTTTTCAAAGTAAACGATCGGATCGAATCATATCTCGATCATGAAGGTATTTTCCCCTGGAAAATAAAAAAGCGGTTGCGAGAGGGACACTATAAACAGGATCGATTGACCATTCTGGATCATCGGCAAGGTCTGGCTTATTCTGAAAACGATTCAGTAGCCATTCCCCCCTTCACACAGGACATGCTGTCAATCATCTATTTTATTCGGACCCAAGACCTGGATCGGAATCGTCCCATTCCGACGGAAAGTATCTCCAATGTCAAGCTTTATCCCGTCAACATTGTCACCCTGGGGCGAGAAACCATTACCGTTCCAGCGGGCACGTTTGATTGCTATATCATCACCCCCCGATACCAGGAAGGCTTTGACAAAAAACCACGGGGTGAACTCTATCTGTGGTTGTCCAATGATGCGCAAAAGCTGCCCGTCAAGATGAAAACCACTCTCGAATTTGGCTCCATCGATATGAAGCTGACAACCGCCACTGGCCTCACATCGGGTCGTGTTTTACCCTGAGTACCATTTCCTCCTCCATAAAAGGTATCGCCATCAGGCGGTACCTTTTTTTTTGCTCCTGAAACAAAAAGCTTGACATTGAGGTTCTCAAGTATCATATTTATAATGAAACATTTCTTTCACCATTTCTATTATTGAAACTTTTTTTACAGCACAAATCAATTTCTTGTCAGCACGTTGCTGATGCGAATGGATATTTTGAATCCATGCCCGCTTGCTGATACCGACCTTCTTGAACCTCTGAATCACTGCAGATACACCGGGAACAGTCCCTTGAAAGCAGTGATCATCATCATATTCGAGGCCCTTGCCATGCAATCTGTAAAAGATTTGATCTATGAAAGATTGCCAGAGCTCCCGAGCAATCAGCGGAAAACAGCCGAGTTCTTTCTCAACAATATCCATATGGTGGCCCTGCTGCCGATCAGCGAAGTCGCACAGAAGGCCAATGTGAGTGAAGCCTCGATCGTACGGTTCTCCAAAGGGCTTGGATTCAAGGGGTACCGGGAGCTCAAGCAAAAATTATCCTCTACCCTCAAGACCCAACTCTCCCCTACGGAAAAATTTCAATTTGCCTCTGCTGAAAAGCAAAAACGTCCGGATACGCTGAAGCGGGTTTCTCAAAATGCGATTCAGAACATTCAGGACACCATCGACGGTCTGGATCGGGACATGTTCTACCAACTCGTCGATCAGATTATGAACGCGGATCACATCTACTGTATGGGGATGGAATTGTCCTTTCAATTATCGCAAATGATGACCTTCTTGTTGCAGCTCTACTCATACAATGCCCATACGTTATCCGCTAATTTTTTCCATTTCTCCGAACAAATCGCATCCCTCACACCGAAAGATCTCCTGATTGCGTTTAGTTTCTCCCCCTATTCCCGTGAAACCGTAGAGACGATGGACCTTGCGAAACAAAAAGGCATCCCCACACTGGCCTTTACCGACAAACGCACGTCTCCTATCCACATGCATGCGGACACCTGTATTCATATTCAAACGGAAAACATCCTGTTTAGCAACACCCTTGCGGCCATTACGGTCATCTTGAACGCCATTATCACAGAACTGAACTTTCGGGATTCGGATCGGATACTTGGCGCCTTGAAAACCATTGAAAGTACCATCCAGGACAGTCGCTATTACATCGATCATTGAGACACACATCTCTGTCTCTGGGGCAATTGCCCAAATCAAGCTATGGATCCGATCATGACCATTGATGAAAACAGAGTGGTAGATCTTTTTTTTACCATGGTACAAATCGACGCTGTCTCCCGACGGGAGCGTTGTATGACGGATTTTCTACGAGCACAATTTAAATCGTTTGGTAATGCGGTTGCTGAAGAAGATGGGGCGGCATCCCGGTCATCGGGAAACTCTGGAAATCTTGTTCTACGGATTCCCGGTGAGGGTTCTCCACTTTTGCTCAGTGCTCATATGGACACAGTGGCGTCGACAGCTGACCTGGTTCCCAGACTGGAAGATGGCGTTCTCCGTTCGGACGGGACGACCATTTTGGGTGCTGATAATCGCGCCGGAATTGTGGCGATTCTATATGTCCTGGAGACGTTACACAACCGACCTCAACCCCACCGCCCTCTGGAGGTGGTCTTTACTGTGGCCGAGGAAATGGGTATGTTGGGTGCTTTGGCTCTGGATATGGGACCATTCAAGGCACAGGAGGGTTATATTTTTGACTGTTCCCGCGAACCCGGTGCATATGTCCAGACGTCTCCCACAGCGCTTGATTTCAATCTTCACTTTAGAGGCAGAGCCGCCCACTCGGGTGTCTCTCCTGAAAAAGGGATCAACGCTCTTTCCATGGCTCTGGACACACTGTCCGGGATTCCGGTGGGTCGTATTGATGAAAAGACGGTGGCCAACATCGGACGAATCGAGGGTGGACAGGCGATCAATGTGGTCCCGGATCATGTCTACGCCACCGGAGAAATCCGCTCGTTCAACCGAAACACGCTGGATAAAATAGTTCATTCCATCCGGCAAGGTGCACAAACCGTCGAAAAACAGTATCAAGGCACGATCGAGGTCACTGTCGATGTCGGTTTTGAGGGGTTTTATCTCAATGATACCTGCCCTGTGGTTCAACGGCTCAGTCAGGTCTACAAAAAGCTGGATCTAACAGCCATCCCTTTGACCTATTCCGGCGGGAGCGATGCCAATGTGTTTAATTCCAAAGGGATAGAGACAGTCAATCTGGGTATCGGAGCTCGCAATCCCCACTCGAATCAGGAAGAGATCGCTCTCAGAGATTTGATTACCGGTATAAAGATGATTGATCTTTTGATCGATTCTGAATCCTGACAGGAGGATATAATCCTTGCGAACGAGTATAAAGTATATTGCACTGGCTTTGACCGTCATGATGCTGAGTTGTTCTACAAAACCATCGGATCCGGATGCCAACAGGGGTTGGTTGTTGATCTGTGGCGGAGGGCACAAGCCCATGGCGGCCCTGCAAGCTTTTGTGGAGCGGTGTCACCGCGAGCCGGTGGTGGTCATTTCCTCTGCAAGTGCTGTTCCCTTTCAGTCGGGTTCCGCGACTGCCGAGCTGTTTCGCGAGGCGGGAGCAGACTCGGTTCGATCCCTGTTTATTGCCGGACCGGATGCAGCGAATACGGACAGCGTGGTTTCCATTCTCAACAGTGCCGGCGGCATCTTTTTTACCGGCGGGGTGCAAAGCCGTCTCATGAATCGCATCCGAGGTACCCGAACCGAACAGATCATTCGGTCGCTATATTTTGATAAAAATAAAATTGTCGGTGGCACCAGTGCCGGGGCTGCTGTTCAGAGCCAACTCATGATTACTGGAGAAGGCGATTTTTCAAGGATGGTTGGTGATAACGTTGAAACCCAACCCGGATTGGGGTTACTCGACGAGATCATTATCGACCAGCATTTCACCACTCGACAACGGCAAAACCGGTTGATCAGTCTCGTCATCGAATATCGTAAAATCGGCATCGGCATCGATGAAGACACGGCAATCCTCATGCACCCGGACCGGACACTGGATGTTTTTGGTAGCGGACCGGTAATGATCTATGATCCCCGTCCAGCGTCAATTCCAACGTCGGACAGCAATCAGGTATTGTCCATACATCCCCTCAGACTTTCGATCCTGAAAGCCGGTCAGTCTTTTAACATAGATAAAAGCAAGATGATCCGCTCTTAAACACGGGAATCCCTTTCATGCAACGCACGCGGTTCCAAATTCCACACACACTGGTATTGATTTTTAGCATTATGATCCTGATCACGATTCTCACATGGATTGTGCCGGGTGGACAATACAAACGCGCCACAAACAAAGACGGACGCGAGGTGGTGGTCAATAACACCTTTCACTATGTAGAGCCTCAGCCTCAGGGGCCCTTTGATCTCCTTCAGGCACCCTTGAAAGGCATGACAAAAACTGCATCGATTATCAGTTTCATTCTCATCGTGGGCGGGGTTTTTGCAATTATTCAAAAAACCCGGGTTATCGATGCAGGTGTAATCGCCCTTTCCGGACGTCTGCAGGGTCGCGAAGGGTTGATTATTCCGGTCGGGATGATACTGTTTTCCCTGTTCGGGTCGATTTTTGGCATGAGTGAAGAGGTGATCCCCTTTGTTCTCATCTTCATACCCCTGGCTGTCGCCATGGGATATGACAGTCTGGTGGGAGTGGCCATTCCCTTTCTCGGAGCAGGCGTCGGTTTTGCCGGAGCGCTTTTAAATCCCTTTACCATCGGTATTGCCCAGGGAATCGCAGAACTGCCCTTGTTCTCCGGCATTGCCTACCGGTTTCTGATCTGGGTGACGCTCACCACCATCGCTGTCCTCGCGGTCATGCGCTATGCGCGTCGAATCCGATCACAGCCGCAAGTCAGTCCCGTATACGATCTCGATAAAAACCGCCGCGATGTATTGAACCAGGAGCGTCAGGAGCACATCCCGTTTGACGGACGTCATAAACTCATTCTGATCTGGTTCGCACTCGCCATTCTGCTGATGATATATGGTGTGATGCGATTTCACTGGTTCATCGCGGAAATTTCAGCCGTTTTTTTGGGACTGGGTATTCTGGCGGGTATTACCGCCCGGTTTTCAGCCGATGATATTGCTTCGAGTTTTGTTGCCGGCGCCCAGGAATTGGTCATGGCCGCGTTTGTGGTGGGCTTTGCAAGGGGGATTCTGGTACTGGCTTCTGACGGGCAGATTATCGATACCATCATGAATGCGCTGGCGGGTTCGATTTCCAATGTTCCTACGGTCCTTTCCGCTCAGCTGATGTTTCTGACACAAACGGTAATCAACTTTTTCGTTCCCTCGGGAAGCGGCCAAGCGGCATTGACCATGCCCATCATGGCTCCACTGGGAGATCTGATCGGAGTGACCCGTCAAACCGCAGTGCTCGCCTTTCAGCTGGGAGACGGACTGACCAATATGATCATCCCCACATCCGGGGTCACCATGGGTGTACTGGGACTGGCAAAAATAGAATGGAAAACCTGGGCATTGTGGCTTTTGCCCATCGAAGCGATCCTGTTTGCGCTGGGATTGCTGTTTCTCATCCCCCCGGTACTTGTACAGTGGGGACCGTTTTGATCCGGAAACCCGAATATCCGGGTTCCAGTTGTGAACAGCATGGTGTTTAAGGAGGAATTATGTTGAACCACAAATCTTTCATGTGCATGCTGATCCTTTTACTCACCGCATCCATTGTGGGTGCTGTTAATTATGGTAAAATCAGTGGTCAGGTCACCGATGCCGAAACCGGAGAACCACTGCCGGGTGCCAATGTGGTGATTGAAGGGACTGAGCTGGGTGCGGCCACCAATCTCGATGGGACCTATAACATTCTCCAGGTGCCGCCGGGGACCTATACCGTACGCGCGACCATGATGGGATACCAGACTGTCCGGGTGCAGCGGGTTACGGTGCGCTCCAACCGGATCACCGTCGCGGAGGTTGACATGCAACAGGAGGTCCTACAGGCCGGGGATGTCGTCGTGGTCGCAGAACGACCCGTGGTTGAAAAAGATGTGACGGCCACCCTGCGCAGCGTGGACCGCAAAGTCATTCAAACCATCCCCTCGACCACGGTGGACGATGTGGTTCGTCTTCAACCCGGTATGATCAGTTCGGGAGGACTCCATTTGCGCGGAGGGCGATCCAATGAAGTGACCTACTATATGGACGGCATCCCGCTCGTCAATCCCCTCTTTTCAGAGATCAACAGTTCTCAGATCATCAACCGCGATGCCATCTCTGAACTCCAGGTGATCAGCGGTACCTACAGTGCCGAATATGGCAATTCCATGAGCGGTATCATCAACATCAGTACCCGGGATGGAGGTAAACGGCTTTCCGGAACCGTCGATGTGAAAAGCTCGGCCATCGCCCCTGAAGATCCCAGTCAGGACAACAACCGCACGGTGGTTCGGGCGAATATCGGTGGACCCCTGTTGTCGTCCAAAACATCCTTTTTCCTCTCCGGATCGTGGGACGATCGTGATAATTACCTCCCCTGGGGATACCGGAATGAAAAGAGTCTCTATACCAAAATCACCGACCGGCATATCAAAAACCTAAGGGTCTCACTGGGAGTGAACCTCTCCGACGGTGAGCAAAAATCCTATGGTCACACCTGGAAATACATTCCGGATCAGTACTGGCGCGTACCGAGGACCCACTCCAACCTGGTGCAATTGACACTCACTCACACGCTGAGAAACAATCTCTACTATAATCTCAATCTCTATCGCACGTCCTATCATTATGATTCCGGAGACTATGAAATCGACGATCTCACATCGGCCTATCAGCTGGATCAAAACAACGAGTTTTTCCGAGAGGCCACTGTGACGAGTTATGCAGAAGATGATCAATCCACTCTGGGTGTCAAAGCAGATCTATTGTGGCAGGCCAACGGTCACAATGAGATCAAAACGGGATTTGAATTCAGACAACATCGCATCGACAATTATTACATCTCCAGCCCCTTTTACGACGATCATACCCTGGATGATTACACTGCTGAACCGCGTGAATTCGCACTCTATCTACAGGACAAGGTCAACTTTTCCAGTATCATTCTCAGCGCGGGTCTGCGTTTCGACCGGGTGAGTCCCAATGCCAGCTACTGGGAAAATCCATACGATGCCTATAACAATCAACCATCTGGATTAATAGAGTCCGAACCCCATACTCAATGGAGTCCCAGGTTGGGAATCTCGTACCCCGTTTCCGACAAGACAGTCTTCCATTTCGGCTATGGCCATTATTTTCAACGTCCGGAATATCAATTCATGTACAAGGGACTCGCCGACACCGATTATCGCGAAAATGTGGTGATGAATCTGAGAACCGGGAATGGCCGATTTGGCGACCCCAATCTGAAACCGCAAAAAACCATCACATATGAATTCGGAGTGGGTCATCAATTGCTGGCGGATTATTTACTCAATCTTTCCGTCTATAGCAAAAAGATCACCAATCTAACCGGGACACGAACCTTTTTTGCCGGCAGTCGGGCGGATATTTGGGAGACGTTCACAGTCCATATCAACGAGGATTTTGCGTACAATAACGGTCTCGAAGTCCAGTTCAAGAAAATTCACGGTACCTATTTCATCGGTGAGATCAACTATACCTATTCCGTGGCAGAGGGAAGCAGCTCCGGTCCGTTGGAACGAGTGGGAATCGAGGAAGCCAACCGACAGAGTCTGAAATTTTTCCCGCTGGATTTTGATCAACGTCATACCCTCAATGCCTACCTCAGTCTGTCTCTTCCCCGCGAGAGAGACTCGGGGCTCGCTGTCTGGGCACCGTTACGGGGATTGCGATCCACGCTCTTGTTCCAGTACGGCAGTGGACTCCCCTACACCAAAGGGACGCGCGGTGCCACCGAACCCTATGAGATCAACAATCAGCGATTACCGGAAAACTGGACACTCGATCTGAAACTGCATCGCGATATCGATATCGGTTCCGTGCTATTCCGACCCTATCTGGAAATTTATAACCTGACCGACAGGGAAAATGTGGTCGATGTCGATCCCTTTACCGGCAAACCGGATGAAATCCAGGGACGGACACGGGAGTGGGCTGCTGATCCGGAAAATTGGGGTCCACCCCGACTCATTTATTTGGGTATTGAATTGCGATACTAGTCAGATCAAATCGACACGAAAACAGAGGTTATATCGATGACAAAAAAACGTTACACATTATGGATAGTGTTGGTGATCCTGCTCCCGATACAGGGTGTTTATGCGGGACTTCAGGACCGGGCGTTTGCCACTCATAACATCAATCGAGTCGGTTATTTTACAACCAATATCGGTCAATTTTATCCCTATGGCGGACAATTTGAAAAAACAATCGAGTATCCCATCAACTCGGGACATATCAGCATGTATCGCCAGTGCATCATGATCGGTCTGCCCTACAATGTGGTCAGCGCAGCCGATGGTCGATTTGAGGAATTTGACGCGGTGGGGGGATACAATGCTGGAAATGCACAGATCGCGATGAGTGACAAACAAAACACCTGGCCGCCTCAGGGGTGGCCGGTCAAAGATGATGACGGCAATCCGGTCTTTTTATCGCAACAGGACAGCTATTGTGTCTATAGCGATTCCACCAATTGGCGTTATTACAACAATGATGAACCGGACATGCTGTTGGATATCCGGGTACATCAACAGATCCACTCGTGGGGGGTACCGGGTGCAGACCGTTTTCATGTTCTTCATTTTACCATCGAAAACGCGAGCGAACGGGACCTGCAGCAGCTCTATTTTAACTTTTATTCCGATCTCGATATTGGTGGAATCAGCAATGACGCCCGTGAATGGGCTGATGACTGTATCGAGTTCGATAAAGCCCGGGATCTCGTCTATTTTTACGACTCTGATCATTACAGCGATGACTGGGGAGAGGCCGATCCATTTCTGACGGGCATCACATTTCTCGACACCCCCAATGATAAGGGCGTTACCGATTGGCACTGGATCGATGTGGATATCGACGAAGTAGCGGTCAACAGTGCCTTCTGGGATTCGCTTCATTTCAGTCTCATGCGCAGCGACACCGCTTATTTTCACAACCACCCCGATCTCGAGGTGTCGGACTATTTCCATCTGGGTGACACTCCCGTCAATGGGGTTCATTATGACGATCCGCAAACCACCCGCATCACCGATGCCAGTGGCACTCTCGTGGGTGGCGCCATGGTGGCGTATATCGTGAATGGCCCCTTTGACCTTGCCGCCGGTACATCGGCTGATTATTGGGTATCGGTGTCGGTCGGCGAAAATGAGGATGACTTGCTGTCGGTGGTCGATCAGATATGGGAGTACTGGGACTCTGGATGGGACATCGCCGTCGTGCCCTCTCCCACACTGGGAGCAGAAAATGACGATCGTTCGGTGACTCTCTTTTGGGACAATCGCCTCGATGTCGAATATGAAAACCCGGTACTTTCGGTGCCTGGCAACGATCTGGTCGGATACAAACTCTATCGAACCACCGATCCCAGCCTGAGATCCTGGACTGAAATCGCAGATCTTCCCATGCAATTCAAAGACGAGACCACGGTACGACAGCGCGCATATGAATTTGTGGATACCGACGTATCCAATGGCTTTGATTATTACTATACCCTCACGGCCTACCGGATCAACAGCAGTGGTCAGGTGGAAGAATCGACCAAACTCTCGGATCTCGGAAATATTGAAAACCAACCGAACGCCATCGCAGGACATCCCATGACCCGTCCGGCACAAAACACTGCAGATATAAAAGACATCCGGGTGGTTCCCAATCCCTACGTTCTCTCGGCGGCATGGGATGAAGCCCGACTGGGGAACACTCCGTTCGGAGAACCCATACGCAATCTGGCATTCACCCACCTGCCCACTCTGTGCACCATCAAGATCTTTTCAGTGGACGGCGATCTGGTTCAGACCCTGGAACATACCGGCGACAGTGGACGAAAAGAATGGAATCTGCTGACATCAGAGAATCGACCGATTGTCTCCGGAATTTATTTTTACCACGTGAAATCCGCTTTGGGCGAAAAAACCGGACGGTTTGCCGTGATCCGATAAGGATTTCACTGACGATAAAGAGTTATGACATCCGAGCCACGAGCAGATCAATGAATGGTCACAAATGATATCAATAAACAGTGCTTTTTCAGATTCTGTTTTCACAGAATCCCGGTATGGAGGATAGGTTTATGAAATCTTTTTTTGCGCGACTGCTGATCACGGGACTGACGATTTTGCTGGGGACCGCTGCGCTGTACGCGCAGGGCAATCTCGGACAATCCGGTGCCAATTTTATTCAAATCGCCGTGGACCCCCGGGGAGCCGCTCTGGGTGGAGCCTATACCGCTCAGGCCAGGGGTGCCACCGCGCTGTATTGGAATCCGGCCGGGATTGTCCACACGCAAAACATCGATATCTATCTGGCCAACACGGATTGGTTTTTGGACACACAGCTCATGTATGGCGGCGTGGTCAAATCCCTTGGCCGTGCCGGCAGTATCGGTCTTGCGTTCACCTCTTTTTATATGGATGAAATGGAGATCACATCCGTCTATGAAAGCGAGGGAACCGGAAGCACCTATGATGCCGGCGATCTGGCCATAGGGCTTTCATATGCCCGTGCACTGACCGACCGCTTTACATTTGGCGTGACCGGAAAATGGATTCATGAATATATCTGGAATGAAGAGACGTCAGCTCTCGCTCTGGATGTCGGCTCCATGTATCGAACCGATATCCTGAACCTGCGACTGGGTATGGCGGTCAAAAACTTTTCCGGGAAACTGAAATTCGGTGGCGAGGACATTGAACGCCGCCTCGAGGAGGAACAGCAGCGAAATCAGGACAACAATCCCCGACTGGAGCGGTTGACCCCCGAATTCAGGTTGCCACAGATATTCAATCTGGGCATCGCGTTCGATCCTATGGACACGCCAACATCCAGACTGACCCTGGTCGCGGATGTGGATGTACCCAGCGACAATGAAGAGCGAATCACCGTGGGGGCGGAAACCGAATGGTTCCAGTTGCTCTCCCTTCGCGGAGCCTACCGGTTCAATGACGACCTGGCGGGGGTCTCACTGGGTATCGGATTGAACCTAAAGGTGGGTGAACGGAGCGGCCGGCTCGATTATGCCTATGCCGATCATGGCGTTCTGGGTGGCATCCACCGGTTTGGTCTGGGACTGTCACTTTAAATCAAATCGACAATGCGGCAAAAAGGAGGTCTGTTATGAACAAACTGTTTCTATCGATCATCGCCACCCTGTTGTTGGGGTTCAGCGCCACAATGGCTCAAACCATCGAGCTGTATACCTCTGACAACAGCGACCTGCCGTACAATCAGGTCTATTGCATTGCCTTTGATAATCAGGACAACATCTGGTTCGGGGGACAAAAAGATGCCGCCACAGGTATCGCCACTGTGTCAAAACTCTCTGCCGATCTGAGCGACTGGACCCTCTACACCCAAAACGATCTCGGATTGCCCGAAGACCGCGTCTTTTACATCACCGTCGACGATCAGGACAATGCCTGGTTCTGTACCCACTATGGGGTGACCCGGGTCGCTGCAGACGGAACCAGCGACATCATCGATTTTACCAACGATATGTATACCCGTGCGGTTCAAAGCGATTCCAGAGGCAATGTCTACATCAGTCAACGTGAAGACAATCGCGCCGACGCCCGTATCCATGTTACCGCGGACTATGGAGAAACCTGGAACCTGTGGAGTCTGAGTGATATCGATATCGATCTCGATCCGGAAGACGCGCGACCTGAAATCTATGACCTCGGAGAAGATTCGAGGGGACAACTCTGGCTCTGCACCTGGTACGGTGTCACCTATCGTGATACCGAGGGCATCTGGCACAGTATTGATGAAATCGAAGGAGACTGGACCTATGCCATGACCGTGGATCCGGACGATCATGTCTGGACTCCGAACAACAGCACCCAGGAACTCTATGAAATCTGGCCCGACGAGACGGTTTCCGTACATGATTCTACCACACTGGCTCCTCTCAAACACCCTGTGTTGGATCTGGAGGCGGATGTCAATGGTCATCTGTGGCTCGCCACGGACGGCGGTGGACTGGTAGAGGTCAAACCCAACGGTACGTACAATCAGTATACGTTTGAATCCACAGAAGGCAAAATTCCCAGCAATACCCTGACGCATATGGAAATTCATAACAAGGTGATCTGGGCATCCAGCGACACAGCCGGTATTGTCCGGATCGCGGGTCTGATCCCGGAACCAACCGCGGTAATAGAGTCGCCTGCACAGGAACAGGCTCCGGTGGACTTTACCCTTTACCCCAACTATCCCAATCCCTTCAATCCGGGCACCACGATTCGATTTGAATTGCCTCGGGATACTCGGGTCCGGTTGGTAGTGTATGACCTGATCGGACGTCAGGTGAAAGAACTGGCAGCGGGGCAGTTTACCCGCGGGCTGCATCAGGTACAATGGGATGGCACTGCAGATACCGGCCGCCCCGTGCCATCCGGTGTCTATCTCTATCGTCTGGAAACGGATGGAGTCCATACCACTCAAAAAATGACTTTGGTCAAATAAACGACTCTTCCCCCTGGTCCGGGATGCGACCAGGGGGATCCCTCACCCGAAACCGATCCGAAATTCATATGACTCTACACAAGAAACCATCATTGTTACTCAGTTTGGTACCCCTGATGACGATGGCCCTGTTTCTGGGCATCGGATACGGTGTCTTTCAGATCAGAGCAGAAGTCCTGTTGCTGGCGTCGGCCGCCATTGCGGGACTGATCGCCTTGTCGCTGGGCTATTCCTGGAAAGAAATGGAACAGGGCATCGTGGAATCCGTTAAACGGGCGCTTCCCGCGATGTTGATCGTGATTTGTGTGGGATTGTTGATCGGGTCCTGGCTCGCGGCCGGCACCATTCCCATGCTGGTCTATTATGGACTCGAACTGGTCTCCGCGCCTTACTTTTTGATCACGGCCAGCGTTGTCTGCAGCATGGTGTCTCTCTTTACCGGAACCTCCTGGGGTACGGTGGGAACCATCGGCATTGCGTTCATGGGCATTGCCAACGGACTGGGGATCCCGGCGGGTCCGGCCGCCGGAGCCATCATCACCGGCGCCTATTTTGGTGACAAACTTTCACCCTTTTCAGACACCACCAATCTGGCACCGATCGCCGCGCGAAGCAACCTCTTCGATCATATCCGGCATACGGTGTGGACCACCGGACCGGCATGGATCATCGGTCTGGTCATCTATTTCATCCTGGGATTTCAATACCGGGACCAGACCATTCCGCACGAGCAGATCACCCTGCTTCAAACCACATTGCAACAGACATTTACCTTTCATATCCTGTTATTGCTGCCACCGGTGATGGTTCTCTATTTTGCTGTACGTAAAAAGCCGACCATTCCGGGTATGATGGCAGCCTCTTTTGTTGCCAGTGTGCTTGCCATCTGGATTCAAAACGGCCCGGTCTCCGGCGTACTCAATGCCATGGCCATCGGATATGAAGCCGATACCGGCGTTGCAGCGATGGACACTCTGCTAAGTCGGGGTGGTATGATGAGTATGATGGATGTAACCCTTGTTGCCTTTTGCGCTTTTGCCTTTGCCGGTATTGTCCAACGGGCTGGAATGCTGGATGTGATCCTCGATCATCTTTTGCGACTCGTCAAAGGTGTCGGAAGTCTCATCGCCAGTGCCTCACTCTCTTCGGTGATCGTTGCCTTTATTACCGGTAGTTCTTTTCTGTCCATTATCATTCCCGGCGAGCTGTTTGCACCGGCGTTCCGAAATCGCAGCCTGGCAGCTAAAAACCTGTCCCGGACCACAGAAGATTCCGGCACGGTGGTGGTCCCGCTGGTTCCTTGGAGTATGGCGGGTGTCTATATGGCCGGTACCCTGGGTGTTCCCACTCTGGTCTATGCCAAGTGGTGTTTCATGTGTTACCTGGGTATTGGTTTTGCCCTTTTATATGCCTATACTGGATTTGCCATAGCCCCGCGCATTCGAGATGACGAAACAGAACCCGGCAGCTAAACCGGTTTTAACCTCACATTCTGTCGGTTAAAGTCATCCGGAGAACGGGTAACGAGTAAACAACCCGTCACGTTTTGTCCGGAGAGAGGTCCATATGACGGTGCTCAAACACCTGTGTTGTTTTTTTCTCTTGTGGTCTGGCCCCCTTTTTGCGACCGGCTATCTGTGTGCCGTGGGCGGAGGAACGGAAAACCGCAACGACTGGTCTGATGCGCCATACCGCTGGATGGTTCAGCAAGCGGACAGCGGTATCTGTCTGGTGATGCATTATGATCGTGGATCCAGCTGGCTGGAACGTTATTTTAAAGACTTTGGCGCATCCCATGCCAGCAGTCTGGTCATATCCAGCCGGGCTGCCGCACAGGATTCGGCTCATTATAAACAAATCCTGGACGCAGATATGATCTTTTTGCGGGGAGGCGATCAATACCGCTATTATCAATACTGGAAGGGGACTCTGGTAGAGACAGCCATCCGGGAGGTGTTTTCCCGAGGGGGTGTGGTGGGAGGATCCAGTGCAGGACTGGCTGTGATCGGTGGTGTCGACTATGTGGCCCGTTACCGATCGGCGGTGTCCCGCACCTGTCTGGCCAATCCCTTTGATCGCGATATCACCCTGGAGGATGATTTTCTGCCCCTGTTGCCTGGAGTTATCTTTGACAGTCACTTTACAGCGCGGGGCCGCCATGGACGGCTGCTCGCGTTTATCGCTCAATGGAATGAGACCGCTCAGACAGATCTTATCGGGATCGGCGTGGATGAACATACAGCTGTCTGTGTTCAACCCGATGGTATGATGCAAGTAATGGGAGCAGGAACGGCTGTTGTGATTCATGAAACTGGAGAATCGATGCGATATTGCCGTCCCGGCGAGCCTCTGGAACTGGAGCACTGGACTCTGCATTCTCTGACCGCCGGATTTCAATTTGATCTCACCAGACGAACGTTGGTAAAGGCCCCCGATAGTGCAATACAATTGCCTCCTCAGTCACCGCCCGTATCCTCCCCTCACGCCACATTACATCTGGACGGCTCTCTCTATGCCAGCGATGCACGCACCGGTCTGAACCGACTCTGTGGTCAGATTCAGCCGGATACTCTTGTCGTGCTAAGTCATCGAACCGATACGGACTGGAGTGATCTGGCACATTCATTGAACGGGGCCAAAGTGTTCGCCATAGGCCTTGAGGATAGCGATCTTGCAGACCCCGGCCTGGCATCCCAAATTCAACACTCCGATCTTGTGGTCATCGGCGGGATCGACCCGGTCAGTCTACGCGATTGGCTGGAGGAGAACAGTGTCACTGCTCAGGCACTCAAGATGTCGTTACAGGATTCGACCCGCTCATTTTACGTTGCAGGCAGAGCTGTTCAGGCCCCGGGGGATATCATTTTAACAAACATCACTCAAGAGCGTTATAATCTTCAAAATGGGTGGCTGAACACGGAATCGGGTGCGTCCTGGCTGAATCCGCTGGTCATTTCCGGTCATGCGTTTGAATCCGATGATTATACAGAAAATCGTATTGGCGGATTTTTCTACAAACTCTTTCAGAACAGGAGGGGTCTCGGTTGTTTGCTGCACGACCGGGCTGCCGTCGAACTGTATCAGCATCAATTGCGTGTCCGCTCCGATTATCCGGCGATTGTGATCGACATGAAAGAGGTGAGTATTATCGATTCATCGGATTATCACTATCGCTATTCCTATCCCAGCCGGCAATCTGTGGCGATTGTTAATGCTTCACTCTCGTGTATCTCGTCCAAATGGTCGCGTGTTTATCATCTGCAGGATCGAACCTGGTCCCGTGCCACAACTGTTGAACCGGAATTTAAACCCGGTGGCAGACTCTCCCGGTCCTGGAAACTGCGGATTCATCCCAATCCGGGTAACGACCGATTCCGGTTTTCGCTCTCAAATGCAAAGGGACAGAAAGCACATCAGCTGGAGATTTATGATCTTTTGGGGAGACAGGTGCATTCCCTGACTCTCAGTGGTGCGACACCCTCTGTTGCCGTATGGACCGGACGGGATCGGCATGGACGTCCCCTTCCAACCGGTCTGTATCTCGCGGTGGTTCGCCTGCCTCAGCCGCTGGTTCGACTGTTTTCCATCATACGTTGAAGCCGTTCCCGCGTGATGATCAGACTCTACTTTTACCGAACATCGCACCGGTTTTTCAAACCGGCCGTTTTGTTCTATTCTATCCCGATGCCGACGCAAATATGATATTGTCATTGAATTTTATAAAATAAAATCCTATACTTTGTTGTTTCAGAATTCTGTGTTGGCAGAATCCTGAAACAATTACCCTGATTCGGTACTCTCCACGGAATCGGGATTTGGTTTCAGGGATTGCGCAAGGGCGTTGGCAACAGAAACCGTTCATTGCGTATTGCCGGCAATTCAAGTCAAAGTAAAGGAGTGGTTATGTACAAACTCTTGGGTGTGATTATGCTGCTTTCTTTGGTCGTCTTTTCTCAAGGCGATGTTCAGGCGAAGGATCTTGAGCGACAGGACGTGCCCGAATCCGAACTATGGAATCTGGAGGATCTCTACGCCTCTCCGCAGGAATGGGAACAGGCTAAAAATGAAATGGTGGACCGATTCGATGACATTACCCAATACAAAGGCAAGTTGGGCGAGTCTGCCGAAACCCTTTTGGCCTGTCTGAAGCTGGACGATGGCCTTTCCAAAACATTTTCCCGCCTGTATAGCTATGCCTCGATGAAGTTTGATCAGGACACGCGTGAGGCCAAAGCAATGGCCATGCGCCAGGAGGTGCAACAACTGGGCACCCGTTACAATACGATGGCTTCCTTTATGGAACCGGAAATCGTGGCCATGAGCACCGAAAAAATTGATTCATTTATAGAACAGGAACCCGGCCTCAAGCCCTTTAAGATGTATCTGCACGATTTGCAGAGACGTAAAGAACACAAACTCTCTGCCAAGGAAGAAAAAATTGTCGCCGAAGCCGGTTTGATGGCCAGTGCACCTTATGATATTTACAGCATCTTCAGCAATGCCGATCTCCCCTATCCCAAAGTGGAATTGAGTACAGGTGAGGAGGTAACGGTCAACCAGTCCGGGTATACGCGATATCGGGCTCTGACCAACAGGGAAGATCGGGAACGTGTCTTTCAGGCGTTTTTTGGCTCGCTGAGTGACTTTTCCCTACATTCAGATTTGACCGAATTTGTCGAAATCAATTTCTCACCTCAATAAGATC
>CAYPUH010000023.1:0-25225 GCA_964413725.1 uncultured Cytophagia bacterium | reverse complement strand
AAGCACGGCCAGCACGCAACTTTCCTATGTCGAGAATCCATTGCAGGTGACAACAGAAACACAGTCCCATCAAGTCAATGGCTCCATCTATATCCGTATTATAAACCCCAGATTAGATTCAGGTAGATTCCTGTGGGACATTGAGATACAGCGACCTGAAGCGGGAACATATCCCGAAACCTGGTTCCTGGGAGACCTGGACTTGCAGTTCAATATCAATAGTGCAGGATTTTCTTCCGCTGATCCAGTCATTGAATCTATCAATACCGCCTTGCAGGGCAACAGTGCTTACTCTATGTCAGCCGCGTTGAACAGCAGCCAGTCGACTGTTGAGGTCTCTTTAGATCACGATCCCTCCGCAGGGGGAACAGACTGGCAACCCTCACAAGACTCGTGGGAATTTTTATCCACCATAAGCCTGCAAATCATCGATCCAACACAATCCAGTGGATTGACCTGGATAGAGGATCAAACTGCAAGCTTTACAACCGATCCTCAAGTCCTCGCATCGATCTTGTCCGGCAGCGGCGATCGTTCATTGCCTATAGAGTTGTCTGCTTTTTCAGCACAGCTCACTTCTTTTGGCGTTGAATTGGATTGGACCACTTCATCTGAAAATGAAAACCTGGGATACTGGATACGACGCGCCTTTCATACTGACGGTCCCTATCAGAATGTAAATGAACAATTGATTCCCGGACATGGTAACAGCAGCAGCACTCACGATTATGTCTATATCGACACCTCAGCACCCCCGTCGAGCACTCTTTATTACACACTGGTAGACGTCTCTACTAACGGGTCTGAAACGGAACACGGTCCCCTTCGTATTGAGACAACCACTCCAAACACTTTTCAATTGAAACAAAACTATCCAAATCCTTTTAATCCGGAAACACGGATTCCGTTTTCATTGCAGCAAACAGGACCTATCCAATTGGAGGTCTTTGACGTCAACGGGAAACGGGTCAGAACACTATCAAATCGACACTATCAAGCCGGAACGCATTCTGTAGTATGGGATGGCAGGAATGATGCAGGGACGATATTGTCCAATGGACTCTATTTCGTCACCCTGCGAAGTGGATCTCAACAACAGACCATACGAGTCCTGTTTTTGAAATAGGTCCCGATTTATCTGTCTCCCCTCGGAACGGGCAATCACACTCCCATGATTGCCCGTTTTTTATGCTATCGAACCAAAATCAGCCGACGGGACTCCCGATGGTCGGTTGTCTGCACGATCAGATAATACGATCCAGAGGCTACCGTAGCTCCCTGATCGTTACGCCCATCCCATTTCAACTGGTGATATCCCGCAGGCATCCGGCTGTCTGCAAGCGTCCGTATCCGCTTGCCCAACACATCAAATATAACCACGTTGACCTGACCGGTAACAGGGAGAGCAAACCGAATGGTCGTCTCTGGATTGAAGGGGTTGGGGAAATTGGGATACAGTTTAAACTCTGACGGAACGTGTGAATCGATACGAATCACACCCTGTGCGCTCTTTTGTCCATCCAGATCAACCGCGGTCAGTTTATAGTATAGAGCGCTCTGAACCGATTCGGGTACATTGTCATCGATGAATTGATATTCACGTGACGAGTTAGATGCGATCAAGGGTGAGACAGGTTCAAACGGTCCGTCGGGATGTGCTGCCCGTGAAAGTTCAAATCCCAAAGTATGACGTTCTTGATGGGTACGCCACAACAAAGAGACCCCCTCAAACGGAATAAAAGCCGCCTGAAAGAGAGAGAGTTTCACCGGTGTCACCAGGGTCAGATTCCATTGGGTGCGGACCGTATCATAGGGATCGAACACCAGGGCTTCCACAACCAGATCTCCTTCAGGGTACATCTGGCCCTCCAGGGTAAACCGTTCCGAGGCACCCCTGGGTTCATCATTCACCCTCCAGACATATCGCAATGTGTCCTGGTCATCATCCTCAGCTTTGACGTAAAATTCCAGCCGTTCTGCCACGTTCACCCGTCCCAGCATGTGATTTCCCGGTTCACTTTGTTCCAGCAGAATTCGTGGAGGCCGGTTCTGATTTTCAATCGTCAGGGTAACATCCCGATTCCGACGGGCACCCGCGCTGTCCACAGCACTGATGGTCAATACATGTTGACCGGCCTGGTCATAAGCGGGAGTCCAAGTAAATCGCATAGAATCCACAGTGGCACCCTGCGGTACATTTTGCACAGAGATCTCGAATGGGTCATTTTCTTCATCGGTCACAGAAAAGCTAAACGAAAGGGGTTGCTGTTCCCGGCCCGCATAGCTGGATTCCACCGAAATATCGGGGGGATTGTTGGGCAGCGCCATGGCGGTAAACCTCAGAGGAGAATGAAGCAAGCCGTCATGAATCGCCAGCAATATTTGTTCGCCAGCAGTGGTGCCCAAAATCCAGTGCGCGGACGCAATACCGGCGCTGTCACTCAAACTCGTGGTAGCCGGCAGAACCCGACCGTTTTCATTCTCCGGCGTAAAAACGACAGCAGTGTTGGCGACCGGATTACCATGTTCATCGCTGACCCGCACCGAAAGAGGCAGATTCAGTCGATGGCCAGAGACACCCACCTGTTGATCACCCTGCTCCACACTGATTTGATAGGCGCGCCTGGACATTGCCGTCACATTGAACACAACCGGTCTCTGTGGCAAAACCGGACTGGTGGCTATGATCGTCTGTTGTCCGAAAGAGGTCCCCAGACGCACTCGCATGGCAGCATATCCTTCCGCATCGGTGGTACGGGGAACAGAGTCGATCAGGGATCCTCCCCCCTGAGCGATGGTAAACTGAACCGGAACGCCGGCGATTCCATTGCTGAACGCATCGACCACCTGAACCCGCAGCGGATCTGTAAGGACATCCCCAGCCTGTCCGGTCTGACCATTACCGGACACGCGTAACAAGTCCTCGGGATCTGATGGCTCGATAATGAGGATGAGAGTATGGGTTACACCACTTGCCTGATGCGTCAGGATCAGTTCTGTTTCACGGGCCTGCTGTCCAAAGCGGACAGGAACACGCACCAGACCATCAGATCGGCTGACCACCACCGCCGAATCCGATGTTGCCACCTCCGGATCTGCAGACATCACATCCCACCAACTGTTACCGATCGGATGATCGTCCTGGTCGACAGTTCGTAGTTCCACCACCGTGACCGAGCTCTGCCCCGCCCGCCCATGAACGGTATCGGAAACTACAGCCCTCAACCGGGGAGTGGGTGGACTCGAGATGTCCACGTCGAAGACCACAGGAGATCCCGTCAATCCGGGTGTCGTTGCCTTTACTTTGACGTTACCAGGCAATTCATGACACAGAATTTGTACCGACGCGACACCCGATCCGTCTGTATATACCGGCTGAGTCGAAAGAATCTCGACACTGTCTTCATTGGCCTGAAAAGATACCGGATAACCCGGTACACCCTCTGCTCTCGGGTTCATAACACGTACTGATAGCGGTGTTTGCAGCTGAGAATGGAAATAGGCATGCCGTTGAATCGAGGTCACAGCTTGTATGGACTCGGCATTGGACGCAAACACCTCTACTTCGGCAGAGTCTTGCAACCATTGTCCTGTCTCGACAATGCGGGCCCGAACGGTATAGGTACCGACCTGAACGGAAGACGCCTGTGCTTCAAAGACACCCGACTCCCCGGTCACACCGCTGGCGGAGCTCAGTTCCAAACCCGAAGGATCTGCATCCAGTGCAACCTGCTGACCGGCTACCGGATTGCCATACTCATCCCGCAAAACGACCCGGAGAGTCGACAAGGCCAAGCCTGTTGATGGAATGGGAGATGTGGCCGACAGGATCGATTTTGTGATGCTGGCGGGTCCGGAAATTCCGGATATGGAGAACGAGACCGGAGCCCCATGCAGAGGCGCCCCTGTGGGATTGAGTGAGTTGGCACGAACGAGATACCTGTCGACACCACTAAAAGATCCCAGGACAAATTGTGCACGGGCGTACCCGCTTGGATCGGTATGAACAAGCAGGTCTTGTTCTCCATTGGCGGTAAAAACACCCTCCTCGCTTTCCACGGAAAACTGGACAGGATGGTTGTGGACCGGTAATTTCAAATCATCCAGAACCCTCACCACCAGGCTATCCTCCAACAGAGTGCCCACCTCCCCGGAAGGATTCTCTTTGGAAACCCGGATCATTTCTGAGGCGCTGGTCTCAACCGCCAACGCCTTAAAATATGCAGGAGAGCCGGTAAGAGCGGTTCCTGCAAACGTACAGGTCACCCGAACGATTTGATTCTGATTGGCATCCCCCAGTACCCAGCGAGCGTTGGCTTCGCCTTGCTTGTTTGTTCGAACGCTCAGTACCTGCCCAGCGTCCGGAGCAAAGTAGCCCCCACCCTCTGTGATTTCAAACGTAACACCAATGCCGGGAACCGGCTGATAGTCCACATCGACAACCCGTACCACAAGAGGATCGGAGAGTTCCCGATTGGCAGATCCCAACAGTGTTGATCCACTATTCAGCAAGATGAGCTGTTCGGGCTCCGTATAAATGGCAGACGCGAAAAACAAAACTGGACTGTTTTTCAAAGGCTGTCCCTGTTCCATGGCGGAGGCGGAAACCCGATAGACAGAATCTCCAACCTCACTTTCCAGAGAAAGCTGTGTCCAGGCCAGGCCATTTTCGTTGGTTATCACGGTTTTTTCAGATGCGCCATTGAGGGAACCGGACGTGCTTTCAACACGGAATGTGACCGGATGATCTTTAACAGCATTTCCAAAGACATCGGCTACCTGTACCATCAGGGGCTGTGATAGAGTGATATTCATGGGACCGCTTTGATCCTGTCCGCTGATCAACAAAAGGGAATCCGCTCGGTCTGCGACAGCAGAGGCCTTGAATAAAAATTGGCTGGGCGTAAGACCCTGTAGAACGGCGCGGGCAACATTGTTGCTGTCGCCAGCCACGGGGCCCAACTGCCAGGTGATAGCCGCGATTCCTTTTGCATCAGTGGATCGCGTCTGAGATGACTGCCCGCGCAAAAGTCCATCCCCGTCAAGAACAGAGAAACCGACCTCATAGCCGGACACCGCGTTGCCATATGTATCCGTTACCTTGACTTTTACCAGAGTTTCAAGAACCTGTCCAACCGTGTCGCTCACGCTGTCAGTCCATATTTTTACGGCTCTGCTGGCCGGGCCGGCTTCCCCGCTGGCATAGAAATCAAGGGGCGAGTTCTGCAAATCACTTCCATTCCAGGTGGCCTCAGCCTGAATATGATAGGTGTTCATACCGGCCATGGTACCCAGCCGGTAATGGGCATTGGCATAGCCGGCGGAATCGCTAGAAACAACCAACTCAAGGTCGCCGTTGGGCAGAAATCCCCCACCCAGGGTGCGGGATACAAATCTCACATCCACATCCGAGACACCATTGTTATATTTATCCACAACACGCACCCGAAAGGGATCATCCAGCGTGGCCAGCACGGGGGCCGATTGCCCGCTACCCCCAAAGGCCACCAGACGAAACGGATCATCGGATATGGCAGTGGCTTCAAACTGTATCGGTGACCCCCTCAAGCCGGCAGCCTGGACCTGAAGGGTCTGTCTGCCCCGTCGGCGACCCAGCCGCCAGTACACCTGAGCAATGCCCTGCTTATCGGTCAATATTGTCATCATGCTGTCCGGAGTCCCGCTGGTTTCCGTTTCCGGAACCTCGGCATACAAAACAGCACCTGTCTGTTCACTGCTAAATTGAACCGCATAGTTGGGAACAGGGTCGCCTTCATCAGACAACACGAGGACTTTTATGGGGTGAGGTAAAAGGGTCTGAACCGTCGTCTGTTGACCGTCACCGGAGACCGCCTGTATGGAATCCGCAACACCTGCAATATAAGCTGTAAACAGAAATGGAGAATCAGCCACTCCCTCAACCAGAGCCTGAACCTGCTGAGTACTGCTGCTCTCTCCTGGCGTCAAAACGGTTAAGGCGCGGCCACTACTGTCGGTATGGACCTCGCCGGCGGGATCGATAGATCCACCTCCGGACAAAAGGTCAAAAATAACCGGTACAGAAGGAGTAGGATTGCCAAAGGCATCTTCCAGGTGCAGCACAAAGGGGTCGAGCGGCACACCGATTTCACCCACCTGATTGTTATTGCTACCAGTCAATTGTACTGTAGGTCCCGGAAGCGCTTCAGCAGTAAAGTCGACTGTCTGCCCCGGCACCGGCGTGCCATCCACCATCAGTCGGGCCTGCATCCGCACCGGGCCAGCATGGGTTCCCAGCTGTACCCGCCTGGCAGCCAATCCGCTGGCATCGGTCAATCCGGGGGCCTGGCCCGGTTCTCCTTGTCCCACAGGGATGTGATCGGGATCCCGTGTCAAAAGGACTTTGTCCAATAAAGCCGCATCCATAGCGCGAATCGTCAGCTTATGGGTCCCGCTCTCGAGATAAACGCCATCGGGCGTCTCCATAGTGACCGAGACGGGGATCCACTCGTATACCTGCCTCGAGGTGACCGAAACATCGACGGGATCATCGGACCCGAGCTGAACGATCATATCCGCAGAACCCCTCCAGCCAGCCGCCCGAATCCATGCATAGTACTGGGAGGACTGCGATATCGGCACCTCGATCACCAGCTCTTCGCCTGACGTACTCGTCCATACAGAAGCTGAACTCGAAGCATCCAGATCCACAATACGAGCCATTCCAGCAGCTAGCTCTCCCCTCTCGGCTTCGAGATTGATCGTATTTTCATCGATCACCGGTTCGATAATCTGAGCATCACCCTTCAGAACGGAAAACGCCACCTCCGCTCCCTTTACAGGGGCTCCCCCGGAATCCGACACCCGAACCCTGAGAGGATCCGGCAATGTGGAACCCACCTCGCTCTGTTGATCATCGCCACTCTCGTATGCCAGGGATTCCGGAGCCCCGGAAGACTGATTTTTTACCCCCGGTCGCACTCTTGTGGTCTGATTCGACACAACTGATCTTAACAGCTGATAGGTACCATCGGTGAAACGCGCTAGAATGTCACAAGCCCCGTGAGTCCCCAACCCCACATGTTGAACCGGTGAAGACTGGCTCTGGTGAGCACTGGCAGATACCACTTCTCGATACCCCAACAACGCAGAGGGCTCTCCCAGTTGGCCGGCCGCATATACCCACACTTTGGTTCCGAAACCACCCCGATTGCCAAAGGGTCCATCGGCATCGACTTTAATATAATTAGCCGCAGACGACGAGTTGTTTCTATAGAGGAGGTTATAGGCATCTTTTCGAATGACATAGAAATCCATAGCACCGTCATTGTTGTAATCGAGTACAGCAGCGCCCCGCGGATCCCCCGCTCTCATCGTTACGCCCGATGAGGAGACCCTATTGAACTGCCACCCACCTTGATTCTGAAAATACTCGCCGGCATCCTCCTCAAATGTTGGTATGCAATCGATCAGGCCATCATTGTTAAAATCCGCGATCAAAACACTGTATCCATCCATCTCAATTTGCACCTGCTGCGACAAATCAACAAAGGTCCCATCCCCCTGGTTGCGAAAAAAATGAACGAGTTGGAGATCATCGTCATTTGCACGGGAGCCGGCGACGATGAGATCCAGGAATCCATCGTTGTCCAGATCCGACCATACCGCGCCGTCACTCCGTTGGTTGAGATCAATCCCGGCCGCGGCTGCACCCGAGTGAAAATGACCGGTTCCATCGTTCACAAAGAGAACATTCTCCGCTCCGCGTTTGACGATATAAATATCCACATCGCCGTCATTATCATAATCTGCCGCCGCGCCGGACATACTGGGGACAGCGGATTCAACCACATCATCCGCTCCCCGATCCTCCTTTACAAACAAAAGCTGTCCGTCCTCCACCAGCTGATTGATATAGAGCTCATTTTCCGTTCTCGAATTGACGCAATAGAGATCCATATCGCCATCACCCTCACAATCAAAGGCCAGGACAGAGGTGGTAACCTCCGAAACCAGGCTAATTCCGGCCTCTGTGGAAATATCCTGAAACGTTCCATCGTTGCGGTTTTCATACAACGTGTTTGGAACGCCACTCTGGGCATTAAATAGATCATAATCACCATCATTATCCACATCCACGAATACAACACCGCGGCTCTGCCCCGCATCAGAAACCTGGGCATCCACCGCACGTTCGGAGAAAGTAGAATCCGGATTATTGGCATACAAAAAGTCACGACGAAGACTATCCTCGATCGCTTCGTTCACGGCATAACGGGTTGAATAGAGGTCATCCAGTCCGTCTCCATTCATATCGGCTACCGCAACCCCCTGAAAATTATAAAATGGATCCGGTCCGGCGACCTGTTCCACCCAGGTCACATCGGTAAAGGGCAAAAATCCATTATACAGCTCTTGAATGCGTTGGGAAAACATAGAGCCGATTTGCATATACCCTCTCGAGTTGGGATGCAGACCGTCAGACATCCAACCGACACCGGTTCGCCAATTCACATACGGATACTCGTCAAACCGTGAATAATGATCCACCCAGTAGACGGGCTCCGGCGTGCCGGTGATGACGCCGTTCTGAAAATCCCGAATCAATCGGCCCAATTCGCGAATATACTCATACTGGTATTGTGCGGTCAATTCAGCTCGTTGTATTGGAATAATCAGGCTCACCAGCACTTTATCCAATTCATCTCCCTTTTCACCACTATGCCACTTGAGCAAATAATCAATCAGAGCGGCCATATCTCCGGGCACAGTCCATGCCAAACCATTCTCTTTGGTCGGATCATCATAGGGAGAAGGAGTCACAAAATTATTGATATCATTGCTGCCAAGATGAATGGTGACGAGATCGGGTCGATACACATTCATATAATAGGTCACATCCATATCCCCTCTTGCGTACCAACGCCCCTGATAGTGCCGAGGGAGAAAAGAGTTGACCCGTTTGCCACCGTCAAAATGCCCCTCATAGGGTGGATCGCCCGCCGGGCCGACAAAATCAACATTTATTCCTAAAGCGCGCAGTTGATCGTACAGGACTTTGCGATATCCCAGCCCATCATCCGAACCATACCCTTCGGTGATGGAATCCCCCAGCGGCATCAGACGGATCGCATCACTGAGGATGATGGCACGTGACTCAACGATTTCAAGAGACTCTGTGGCAAGGTCGACAGCATCCGTCACCTCAATGGCCAAAGACTCTGCATAGCGTCCCGGCAGTTGAAACTCGACAACCTCGCCATTGGTGGGTACCGATCCGGAGACATCGGTTCGTGTAAAAAGATGTTCGCCTTCGTCGCGAACGGAAAACCGCACTCGCACTGAATCGGTACGAGGAATGTCTTTGGCCTGAAAACGAAGAGAAATCGTTCCCAGCAAGGCACGTCCTCGGGGTAAATCGGTGATAAGATATACCGGAGAGTCGGACACAGACTGTGTCGTTGCAGAAGAGGGAATAGACCGAATCGAAACATCGCTCCGCCGGAGAGGCTCGGTATCGACGGTCCGATAGGTGAGCAGAGCATCCTCTCGTGGCACAAACGGATCATCACGAATAGCCTCCTCAGCAGGCGGATCCAGGCGTGGGCGGGCAGTACCCCCGACAGCCGTGATCAAAACAAAAAAACCGAAAAGTAAACATATCCATTCAACATGCAATCGAGTCGTCGTTCTCATGTGCAAACTTTCTGCTTTCAGGTTCAGGTACTACGAGAGGATTAAAACACTTGCCTGTAGTGATATGCAAAATATACCGAAAAAACGGGGAGCTGCGGATGCACAAAACCGGATTGTTGCCTCAACATGAACAGACTTGTTCGAAATGAAACATCTTTACTCTGCCGGGAGTGACGATTCCGGATAAATATTATCCATTCTCTATCAATTGGTTTTGCTGTCTTTAGAGGCAAATCTGCCGGCTAAATTGTCTTGACAATCAAGCGAGTTTTTAATATATTGGATGCAATTTAACTCTGAACCTATAGATGTGCATAAACAATGCCACGGGACAAATTGAGAGTGCTGGGCATGATTTTTCATGCCTATCATGGACTGGACGATGAAGAGCGTGTGAACGGGCAACGGTTTGAGGTCGATGTGGAGATGACTTTCGATTCCACACGTGCGGGCACCAGCGATCGGATCCGGGACACCATCGATGTCCGAAAAGTGTATCATCATGTCCGTGATGTCATTATCCAGGATCGCTTTTTCTTAATCGAATCGATCAGTCAACATATTGCGTCACGGTTGCTGCAGCATTTCGATATAGAGGAGGTCCAAGTCAAGGTACGAAAACCATTTGCTCCCATCGGTGGGTTGGCCAATGGTACGGAAATTGAAATTGTCCGGCGACAAGACGACTGACAATCATCGCACGGTCGTACTCGGTCTGGGATCGAACCTGGGCGATCGTCTGAACACTCTGGTTCAGGCAACGAGGCAGCTGGAAAAACGAGTCCTGGACAGGCTGATCACTTCATCGGTCTACGAGACCGAACCGGTAGGAGGGCCTGAACAACCCGACTATCTCAATGTCGTTCTGGTGGGATCGACTGGATATCCCCCTCGCACCCTACTGCAGATCGTTCAGGATATCGAATACAAGCTCGGACGCACCCGGAGTATCCCCTGGGGACCCAGAACGATCGACATCGACATTATTCTGTTGGCAAAAGAGGTTGTCCGGGAACCCGATTTGATAATACCCCATCCGGAATTGAAAAACCGACGATTCGTTCTGGTACCATTGCAAGAAACGGCACCGCAAATTACGATTCCCCCGGAAAATGAGTCGCCCGGTCAAATCTTGGATCGATGCCCGGACAGGAATCAGATTTCTCGAGTCTTAAGCCCAAAACAGTTTATCCAAATGGTCAGAAAGGTTGATGACTAGTGGGCACTCCGAAATATATCTGCATCGAAGGGGTTATTGGAGCGGGTAAGACGAGCCTGTCGAGCATGCTGGGACAGGTGCTCAATGCCCGCGTTATGTATGAAAAACCGGAAGAGAATCCGTTTTTACAAGACTTTTACCAGGATCCCCAGCGTTACGCCTTCCAGACGCAGCTATTTTTTCTGTTGAGCCGCTATCGTCAACAGCAGGAGTATTTTCAGCCGGACCTCTTTTATGAGATGATGATATCAGACTATTTGTTCGCCAAAGACCGCATTTTTGCCACCCTCAACCTGGACGATCGAGAGTTGATCCTGTACGATCGCGTCGCCTCGCTGCTGGAACAAGACATCCCCAAACCCGACCTCGTTCTCTATCTCCAGTCCTCTCCCGAACGGTTGATGTCCAACATCCGAAGACGCGCGCGCCCCTATGAAAACGATATCTCTGAAGAGTATATCAGATCTCTAAATGAAGCCTACAATCGATTCTTTTTTCACTACCACGGGTCACCTCTGCTGGTGGTCAATTGCACTCAAATCGATTTTGTCAACAACACAGAACACTTTGAAGATCTTGTCAATGCCATTTTGAGACCCCATGCTGGTATCGAATATTATTCTCCCGAGGTGTAATACTCTGCCATCAGGCACAAGAACGTGCCGTTCCCTGTCCCCCAGAATCCTCGATACCGAAAAACGGGAACACGGATGTCGATTCCATCATTATGAAAGAGGACCAGCGGTCCTTTTTGGTTTTTTAGGCCCATCAAAACGAAGTATTTAAGCGCCTACAATGGGAACATAGTTACTTGAAACTATTTTTTTGACCAGCAATGGACTTTGGATGCTGTAGAATATGCTAAATCCCTCTTTTTCACTGACAGGACTGGAATATGAGATTAATATTACTGATATTAATTTTTTACCTGACATACCGGTTATTGTCCCTGTTGCTGCGACCCGGTACCGCCAAAAAGAAACCCAACATCAGGGGCAAGGCGGATTCACAGCCACTGGATTATTCGGATAATGATGTTCAGGATATCGACTATAAAGATATAAACGAAGACAATAACAAGCACTAGGATAACAGACCGCCTCCGTCGGCATCTCGGTATCAAAGGCCGAGACCCGGTCATTGCCACCCGGCGGCACCATAACCGACACAAACCTTATGAAACTCTATTTTCGGATTCTCGCATACGTTAAACCATACTGGCTCACCTTGCTGGGATCCATCCTGTGCATACTGTTTTTTACCCTGTTCAACAGTGCGTTTCAGATTTCTGTCATTCCATTTCTGAGTACAATCTTTAAAACAGAGGTATCCCGGCAGCAGGTGACAACAGAGACAACCGCCCCCGATCCGGATGTTGCGTCTCCCTCATCCCTGTTGGAGGGGGCGGTGCCAGCCGAATTTGAACACTCACAGGAGCAGCTCAAGGAAACGGTTTTCTCCTGGTTTAAAGGCGATAATCCCAAAACAGCCCTTCAACGCATCTGCATCCTGATCCTTTTCATCACCCTGATGAAAAATCTGTTCGACTATGGACAAAAATATCTTATGGCGTTTGTGGAGCAAAGTATCATTCGGGATATTCGCGATGATCTCTATAGACAAATCAACCGTCAATCCCTAAGTTATTTCAACAAGACCCGAACCGGACAGATTATTTCGCGGATCACCAATGATGTCAATCTGGTAAATGGGGGGGTTTCAGCCAGCTTTGTCACCATGATCAAAAATCCTCTGAGCATCCTGGCATCTCTCGCCATTGCGGCCTACCTGAGCTGGCAACTCACCTTACTCTCCCTCATCGTCGCACCGTTCAGCGTGGTTATCATCTCCTGGATCGGCCTCAAACTTCGCAAGGAGAGTACGATCTCTCAGGAAAAAATGGCCGATGTCACCTCTGTCCTGCAAGAAACGATCTCCGGCGCCAGAATCGTCAAGGCCTTTGCAATGGAACCGTTTGAGATTAAAAAATTCAAACGGGAGACGTACGATTTTTTTAGGGCCTTGCTACGCATCACCCGCACTCGCAATCTGGCATCACCACTGACCGAATTTCTGGGAACCGGTGTTGCTGTGGGCATCCTCTGGTTTGGGGGACAACAGGTTCTCAAAGGCAATATCATGTCCCCTTCTGAATTCATCGGATTTCTGGTCATTATTCTCAGTATGATGACTCCCGTCAAAGAGCTTTCGAGCGTCAACAACCGTATTCAGGAAGCACTGGCCGCCTCGGCTCGCATCTTTAGAGTACTGGATCTCAAACCGAGTATCCAAAATATCAAACACCCGATCGTACTCTCTTCCTTTAATGACGGCCTCGAGTTCGACAACATGTCCTTTTCGTATAATAACAAGGAGATGGTGCTTAAAAATATCAACTTGACCGTAAAAAAGGGGCAGGTCGTGGCGCTTGTGGGCCCATCAGGTGCCGGAAAATCAACCCTGGTCGACCTCATCCCGCGTTTTTACGATCCACTGAAGGGAAAGATTTGTATCGATGGACACGATATACGTACAGTTGACGTTCAGAGTCTGCGTCGACTGATGGGAATTGTGACACAGGAAACGATCCTGTTCAACGATACGGTATACCACAATATCGCCTATGGGCTGAGCGACAAATCGATGCAAGAGGTCCAGGAAGCGGCCCGGATCGCCTATGCCCACAATTTTATCATTTCTGTCCCCGATGTCGATAACACCAACATCGGGGAGCGGGGCCTGGAGCTCTCTGGTGGCCAACGTCAACGAATCGCCATCGCCCGGGCTGTATTGAAAAATCCTCCGATCCTCATTCTCGACGAAGCGACTTCAGCCCTGGATACCGAATCCGAGGTTCTGGTTCAGCAGGCCATCGAACGTCTGATGGAAAACCGCACCTCACTGGTAATCGCCCACAGACTCTCCACCGTACTGAATGCCGACCGGATCGTGGTTCTCGACAAAGGAAAAATCGTTCAAAAAGGTCGCCATGAAGAGCTGGTAGAAGAAACGGGGCTTTATCGCAAACTTTATAACATGCAATTTCATTAAACACGAGGGTATGCTCGGGATGCTGTTGATGTCAGGGGGTTGACAGGCCTCAACTCTGACAACAGAAACCGATCTTCCGGCACCGTCAGAAGCAGGTCTGAGTAAGCTGTGCTGTGTTACACGTTAACATACCCGGTCGGCAAAGCGGCCTCAGGACAATCAGGTTCACCTTAATCAGGATATTATTATGATGGATCGTCCGAACACGATTTCAACACTATTGGAAAAAGGTCTCGCCGGTTCCCTCTATCTGGTCGCCCTGGCGATGCCATTTTCGATCGCTATCACACAGATCGCCATCGGGATCGGAATTGTGCTTTGGATTGTGAACAGTGTTGTGACGGGTCACAAACGCCCACGACGACTGGGCCTGGAAAGCGGATTTTTGGTGTTTGTCATCGCCGCATTGATCTCGTTGCCATTTTCCTATCAGCCGTTGCAATCGTTTATCTATTTGAAACGGTTTTTGCTGATACCGGTCATTTACCTTCTGGCCTGTTCGTTACGGGATCCCCGAATATATCAGAGACTCATTCTGCTGTTCCTGATTTCCATCACTCTCTACTCCGTGACAGGCATTTATTCCTATTTTCAGCATCCGACAGTACGAGTGCGTCACATTCAGAATTCCATGACAGCCGGCGGCATCACCATGATCGGTGCGCTGGCGGCTTTGGGTGTGGCTCTTTATCATAAACACCCGCTCTGGCGATGGAGTTCTGCCACCGCTGCAGGTATCAACCTGATTTGTCTGATACTCACCTCGACTCGAGGTTCCTGGCTTGGATTTTTAGCCGGTCTGGTGATTATGATCTTTCGGACACACCGAAAATGGCTATTGGCTCTTCCCGTGCTCATTGCCATCATCTGGGTAGCCCAACCCGAGGCGTTTTCTCATCGGGTTACTCATATGTTTGATCCAACCTGGCAAACCAATGCCAAACGACTAAAGTGGTGGCATACGGGATGGGAAATATTCAAGGATCACCCCATCGTGGGTATCGGAGATGTGAGCACTCAGCCGATATATCGTCAATATGCCGCACCGGAAGAAACGGAAATGATTGGACATTTTCACAGCAATTACATCCATATCGCCGTTACCATGGGAATCATTGGCCTGGTAGCTTTTCTATTTATGTTGGGACAGGTTTTTTACCGGCTGGGAGAGCATCTGAAAGCCACCAACCCGGCGTCATTGCTGGGATGGCCGGTGGTCGCCCTGGCTGTTATGACCGCATTTTCCATCAATGGCGTTTTCGAATGGAATTATGGTGACCAGGAAATCCTGACACTGGTCTGGTTCAGTGTCGGTCTGGCTTTTGTGACCCTTGATAACGGTTTAAACCCAAACCCAGAACGAAACCATGGCAACCAAAGATAATTCAACCAACAACGATCATAATCGCCTCCGGCAAGATCAGGTTCAACGGGAACACACGAACCTCAAACTCTTGCTCAAGATTACACGAACGATTTCTCGAGAGCTCAACCTCAACAATCTTCTCAAATTGATTATGGATGAGGTCAAGGATGTGCTTCAGTGTGATCGGTGTACGGTCTTTGTTCTCGATCCCGAAGAGCACGAATTGTGGTCCCGGGTCGCCCATGGGGAGAAAACCATTCGATTCCCAAGTCATATGGGAATTGCCGGATATGTGGCCACTTCCGGTCAGGTCCTGAACATCCCCAATGCTTATGCCGACGCCCGGTTCAATCCCAATATCGACAAACAAACCGGATACAATACCAAAAACATACTCGCCGCACCCATGCGAAACAAACTTGGAGATCTTATCGGGGTATTTCAGGCACTCAACAAATTCGGCGGTCCGTTCACCGGTGATGATGAAGAATTGCTGGATGCCATCTCCACCATTGCCGCCACTCAAATTGAAAATGCACAGCTATATGCGGAGCAGAAAAAAACGTTTGACAGTTTCATAGAGACACTGGCAAGCACGATCGATGCCAGAGATCCGCTCACAGCCGGTCATTCCAAACGGATCGCCCTCTATGCCGATGCCGTCGCCCAGGTTGTCAATCTGTCTGAATCCGAACGGGAAGTGCTCCGAACCGCTGCTCTGCTTCATGATTTTGGTAAAATAGCCGTTCGCGAAGCCATTCTCACCAAAGAGGGCAAGTTGACAGACAAAGAATTCAAACATGTTCAGCATCATCCGCTCTACACTCAGAGTATCCTGGAAAAAATCAATTTTTCCCGAGAATTGAGAGATGTCCCTATCATTGCAGCCTCTCACCACGAACGCCTGGATGGCAGCGGATATCCCAGCGGATTGGCGGACGGCAGCATACATCATCTGGCCAAAATTCTGGCCATTGTCGATGTTTTTGACGCGCTCACATCCAGACGTCATTATCGGGATCGCATGGATTTTTCAAACGTCATGGATATTCTCACCCGGGATGCGGGCCAAAAATACGATGAATTTTATATTGCCGCCTTTAAAAAAATCAAACTGAATCGGTTGGTCAGGATCCTAGAACACGAGAACGAATCCCGGATCGAGCCTGCAGATCTGGAGGTCCTGGCGAAACACAATGTCTCGGATCTGTTGTTGGCCATTCAAATGGATCCATCAGAAGCGGCTTCATCTCGAGCATTACAGCTATTTGAAAAATATTATTCAAGAGCCTACTTGGGTTCCAAAGGAGAGGAATCAGCTTATGAAAACCATCATTAAAACCGATCAAGCACCTCAGGCCATCGGGCCCTATAATCAGGCCGTCATCCATCTGGACGGCAATCTGGTATTTACCGCAGGGCAGTTGGGTCTAGATCCGAAAACCGGTGACTTTGCGGGTGCGACCATCGAGGAACAAACCCGACAGGCTTTGGACAATCTCTCCGCCATTCTGGAAGCAGCTGGGTCGGATATGACGCAGATCATCAAGACCACTCTGTATCTCAAAGACATGAATGATTTCAACACCGTAAACCAAATTTATGCTGATTACTTTAAACAGGATCCACCTGCACGCTCAGCCGTGCAGGTGGCGCGCTTGCCCAAAGACGGACTTTTCGAAATTGAAGCCATCGCGCGGGTCGACTGACATGCCCAGGAGGTCGAGGTATAATCTGTTTCGAACAATAGGGTGGGGACTGATGGTCTGTGTCACCCTGTCCCCGGCTGTTGCGCAGGAAACAAATGATAAGATGGATCCTTTGACACCTGCCAGCAGTGATTCTTCCCGTGCTGTAGCAGTGGCAGATTCTGTCGCCTATCCATCTCCCCGGGCAGCCATGTGGCGATCCGCTCTAATTCCCGGAGGAGGCCAGTTTTACAACCGTAAGTGGATAAAGGGCACCCTTGTTGCAGTCGCTGAATTGGGTTGTGTGGCCAATGCGATCTACCAGAATCAACTTTTGGTCGATTCTGCTTCGGATTATGAGCGGGCAGTTTACCAGGATCGACGCAACCTGTCTTACTGGTGGTTGGCAGGCATCATCCTCTACAGTATGGCGGATGCTTATGTGGACGCACACTTTTTGCGATTTGACAGCGGCAAGGATCTTGCCCTGAATGTGCACATGGACTCGTTTCAATTCTCGGCGTGTTTAACGATAAACCTGAATCATCCACAACAGCTCGGAGGACACTGTGACTGAACAACGCGGAGTGTGGGGATCCAAAATCGGTTTTGTCCTGGCAGCTGCCGGTTCGGCCATTGGACTGGGTAATATCTGGCGCTTTCCCTATGTTACCGGTGAAAATGGCGGTGCAGCCTTTGTCATTCTCTATGTGTTTTTGGTGTTGATCATCGGCGCACCTGTAATGGTCGCCGAACTGACCATCGGTCGCCGAACACAACGCAATCCCGTGGGAGCATTTCGGCTGCTGAGTAAAAACAGACTATGGTCATGGGTGGGAGTGCTGGGTGTCCTGACCGGCATCGGTATCCTGTCCTACTATTCGGTTGTCGCCGGCTGGACGTTAGGATACTTTATCAAATCTATATCCGGTACATTCACGGGAGATTTTAGCGCTACCGAATCGGTCAAAGTGTTTACATCCTTTGTGCAGAATCCGGCGGTCGCGATCGGACTGCTGTTCTGTTTTGTCTGTCTCACCGGCCTCGTGGTGATGGGCGGAATCTCTCACGGGATCGAGCGGTGGGCCAAAATTCTGATGCCTCTGCTCTTCATACTGTTGCTGTTGCTGACATTGCGTTCCGTCACCCTGCCCGGAGCGACAAAAGGTCTCTCTTTTTACCTTAAACCCGATTTTAGCGAAATGACAATCGGCACCTTTGGAAGTGCTCTGGGTCAGGCCCTGTTTTCACTCAGTCTGGGAATGGGAACCATGCTCACCTATGGCAGTTATATCGCCAAACGGGAGAACCTGACCATCTCGGCTGGTTATGTCTGCTTGTTCGACACCATGATTGCTATTATCTCCGGTCTCATGATTTTTCCGGCGCTCTTTGCCATGAATATGGCTCCGGAGCAAGGCCCCAAACTGGTCTTTGTGGTCTTGCCAACCATTTTTTCACAAATGCCCGGCGGCGCCTTTTTTGGAGCTGGATTTTTTCTGCTCCTCACGGTCGCGGCACTTACTTCCACCATATCCCTGCTGGAAGTACCGGTTTCCTTTATTGTGGATGAATTCAAATGGTCCAGGAAAAAAGCGGTTCTGCTGGCCGTCAGTTTTGCCTTCGTGGTTGGCATCCCCTCAGCACTGTCACAAGGAGCGAGTTCCTGGTTTTCACACCTTCCGGTGATCGGCATGGGATTCCTGGACTTTGCAAACATTTTGCTCGGCAACTATTCTTTGACATTCGGAGCCCTGCTGATCGCTTTGTTTGTGGCCTATAGATGGGGCATAAAAGAGGTAGTTGCAGAGATCACCCTGGGTGGCAATCGATTCTATTTCCAGAAAACCTGGGGCTTTCTGATCCGATATCTCTGTCCCATTGCAATATTATTAATTTTTGTTTATATTTTGGTAACCGGAAATTACTTTTAATCGCTGATCCTTCAACAGGTTTTGTCATAAACGCATACCGGATAGACCCGGTTTACAATCGGCCGGGAATCGTCTCCCCCGCTTGTCGTCACCCTATCCTGCCCTCTGACCCAAAGCGGGGGAATTTCAATTCAGGGTGGAATCAGAAAAGTGTATCATCAAGAACAGACACACTTTTAAACAGGGGGCCTCCTAAAACAACACGTTCGAACCAACGTAACAGGAGAACGTTCGATGTCAATGACCCGCGAACAGGCATTAGCACTGGTAAACGAAAAGATGCAACAAAAGAATCTCATTAAACATGTTCTGGCCGTAGAGGCTGTGATGCGAAAACTGGCCAAAGAGTTTGATGAACCGGAAACCGAATGGTCTCTCGCCGGGTTGTTGCACGATCTCGATTACGAAGAAACAGCAAAGGACCCTCAACGCCACTCTCTGGTGACAGAATCTATTCTCCAGGATTATGACGTATCTTCAGAGATCATTCATGCCATCAAAAGCCACAACGAACAGGTGGAGTGTACCCGTTTGATGGACCGGGCTATCTACGCGGCCGATCCGGTTACCGGTCTGATCGTTGCAGCCGCTCTCATGCACCCTGACAAAAAGCTCAACGCACTGTCACCGGATTTCATCCTTCGAAGATTTAAAGAAAAAAGCTTTGCGCGCGGAGCCAACCGGGATCAAATCCGGTCCTGCGAAGAAATGGGGCTCTCTCTCGAAGCCTTCATCGGTCTATCCCTCACAGCGATGCAGGAGATTTCAGATGACCTGGGTCTATAATGCCTGTCTCGTTTTGTTATGTTGGACAACTCTTGGATTCACAATGTCTGATCCCGAGTCCCATACGTCCACACAACTCGACAGTCTGTACCTGAGCTCCCCTGTTATCGTCGACCGATGGTTTGGTCCTGACAAAGCGGATCATTTTTTAACCAGCACCGTACTAACAGGGCTGGGGTATTACGCAGCACGAAAAGAACTGAATCTGTCCTCATCAGCCTCACAGCAGTCCGCAGTCGTGTTTTCCCTGTCCCTGGGAAGTCTAAAAGAAATCTACGACGGCCTGTCCGGCACCGGTACAGCAAGCTGGAAAGACCTCATTGCCGATATTGCCGGAACAGGTCTGGGTCTAATCATCATATCTGTGGAATAATACTCATGAGAAACCTGAAACATCCTTTCAAAGCCTCCACCGGGAGGCCGTCTTTCATAGACAAACCCCGCTGCAATTGTGGTGTGGTGGGGGTATATGGCTCATCCATCGCATCGCACCTGTCCTATTTGGCACTCTATTCACTTCAACATCGTGGACAGGAAAGTGCCGGCATTGTCAGTTGCGACGGTACACGCGTATACAAGCATGTCGGACAGGGATTGGTTGCCGATGTGTTTTCGGATGAAAAAATCCTGGATGGGCTCAAGGGGCACATGGCTGTCGGACACAACCGGTATTCCACCACCGGTGCCACTCATCAGCAGAACGCACAGCCGTTGCTATTTACATCCAAACATGGTCCATTTGCCATCAGCCACAACGGTAATTTTACCAACTCGGGGGAACTGAGAAGCCAGCTGGAAGATCGTGGTACTTTGTTCCAAACCGGCACCGATACAGAGGTGGTCGCCCATCTTGTAGCCCGGTCCTCAGAAACCACCCTGCCAGAAAAATTGATGGATGCGCTCCGCCAGATAAGAGGAGCCTTTTCTCTGGTCCTCCTCTCCAACGACCGCATCTACGCTGCGCGCGATCCTCACGGCGTGAGGCCTCTCTGTATTGGGAAAAAAGAGGACACCTACGTAGTGGTTTCCGAGACGTGTGCACTGGATCTGCTTCGCGCTGAATATGTGCGCGATGTCGCGCCGGGAGAACTGGTGGAAATCGGCGCGGAGGGGATTCGGTCGTATTCATTTGCGTCTGACAAAAAACGATACTCTTGTATCTTTGAATTTATCTATTTCTCACGACCGGACAGCAAGATTTTCAATGAAAACGTCGACAGAATCCGGCGCAAACTCGGCAAGATTCTGGCCCTGGAAAGTCCATCAGACGCGGATATCGTCATCTCGGTTCCGGATTCTAGCAATACGGCCGCGGTGGGCTATTCGAGACGATCCAACTTGAAATTCGAGTTGGGACTCATCCGAAATCACTACGTGGGAAGGACATTTATCCATCCCCGACAAAATATGCGCGACTTTAGCGTACGCGTTAAATTCAATGTGGTTCGGGGCGTTTTACAGGATCGGCGGGTGGTCGTGGTCGAAGACTCGATAGTCAGAGGAACCACTCTCAAACAATTGGTGCGTCTCATACGTCAGGCAGGAGCCAAAGAGGTGCATGTCCGGGTCAGTTCACCCCCAATCATTTCGCCTTGTTTCTATGGAATGGACTTTCCAAGCAAGGAGGAATTGATTGCCAACACGATGCGAGTGGACGAAATCCGGGATTACCTGGGATGTGACAGTCTCGCTTATCTTTCCCACGACGGATTGATGGAAGCTGTCGCTGATACCGAGGGAGGCTATTGTTCCGCATGTTTTACCGGGAAATACCCAATAAAAATTGAAGCGAATATTGGCAAATTTCAACACGAACATCAGTAAATCGCATTCAGCCCTCAATCATGACAGCTGTTATCTATGACGAAAAGCAATATACGAGCATTCGACTATCTCTTTGTCATGCGACCGACTCTCTTTTTTCCGGTTTGGACCGTTTTTTTGGCTGGTACATGGGCACAGCAACGCTTTTCGCAGGTGGCTTTCGCCAATGACACCGGCACGTGGTTGTCTTCCTGGATATGGGTTTTATTCCTGTACACCCTTGTCATGGGAAGTGTCTATATTATCAATCAGGTGATGGATCTGGAGAGTGATCGGCTCAATGATAAACTCTATCTGATTGCCAATGGTGCAATTGGTACCCGCACCGCTCTCTGGCAAACAGCGATACTGGCAGGTATCGGCATCCTTGGCCTGCTGCCGGAACGAATGGACCTTCTCCCCCTGTTTGTGGTAACGGCTGGGGTGTTGGGCTGGATGTATAGTTGCCCGCCGCTTCAGTTCGAAAATCGTCCTGTCGCTGGAGCAGGGGTCAATCTCGCCGGCGGATATATCATCTTCACCGCAGGCTGGATGGCCATCGGCCCCCTGGAATGGGAGACAGTGCTTCACGCCACACCCTATGCACTGGGGATTTTGGCGGTCTATTTTTTCACCACAATACCCGATATTCCCGGCGATCAACAGACAGGCAAAAAGACGGTGGCGGTTCGATACGGTCTCACACCCACCCTCTGGGCCGGTTTCCTCAGCAATTGCGCTGCAGCTGCTCTGAGTGTTTGGCTACACGATTGGGTGATCCTGATACCATCATTCCTGATCACACCGTTTTATGTATACTCCCTGTACAGCCGGGAGGTCCAGGATACTCTGCAGACCAATAAATATGCCGCCCTCTTTCTTAGTCTTGCGGTTTGTATCCGCTTCCCGGGATATCTGATCCTGATGATTGGTATTTACATGCTCTCAAAATGGTATTATCGCCGTCGATTCCAGATGGCATATCCCAGTTTCAAAACCTGATCTTTTGGGGAGACAGACAGTATGAAACAAATCCATCATATCCGCGATCGCTGCGATTATTGCGGCGCCTGTGTCTCGGTTTGCCCTCCCGATGCTATCGATCTCACGGAGCATACTCTGACTATACTGGACACCTGTACCCTGTGCAAAAACTGCGTCATCATCTGTCCACTCCAGGCGTTGGAGGTACGGGATGAGAACTGATGTTGATATTGTCGTGGTCGGTGGCGGGCCTGCAGGATCCATGGCAGCCCAATTCGCAGCCCGGGAAGGGGCCTCTGTACTGCTGCTGGAAAAGGACCGGGAAATCGGTATTCCGGTTCGATGTGCCGAAGGCATCAGCAAAATCGGCTTGACCTCACATTTTGAACCAAAACCAGAGTGGATCACGCGGAATATCAAGGGACTGATGCTCTATCCGCCCAGCGGCAAAAAGATCAATGTCTCTTCCAACCAGGTGGGATATATTCTGGATCGCAAGCGCTTTGACTACGATCTGGCACAGATGGCTGCAGCCCAGGGAGCCGACATTCAAACCCGGGCGTATGTCCACGATCTGGTATGGCAAAATGATACCGTTGACGGTGTACGGGTTCGCCTCCCCTCCCGGGATTTGACGATACGATGCAAAATCGTTATCGGCGCCGACGGAGTGGAATCAAGAGTCGGACGCTGGGCCGGAATAGACACCCGGGCCCGGTTGAAAGATATTGAAACCTGCATGCAGGCCACGGTTTCCGGCATCGATATCGATCCGGATCTGATCCATTTCTTTTTCAGCCAAAAGGGTGCCCCGGGTGGCTATACATGGATCTTTCCCAAGGGCGAGGACAGTGCCAATATCGGACTGGGAATTTCCGGTGAACACGCTCGTCATCATTCAGCATATGAACACCTAAAATTCTTTTTAGACGAACAGTTTCCCCACGCCTCGGTGTTGACCTGGGTTGCCGGCGCCGTTCCCTGTTCCAAACCCCTTGTTGAACTTGTCAAAAACCGAGTCATGCTGGTCGGAGATGCAGCCCATCAGGTCAACCCTCTCTCGGGGGGAGGCATCTCGGCCGCCCTCTATGCCGGAAAAATAGCCGGCATGACCGCTGGCCAGGCCGTGCGGAGTAAAGATCTCAGTCATCAGCGACTATCTCAATATGAAAAACAGTGGCGCGAGAAAAATGAAAAACGAATGAACCGCTACTATCGACTCAAAGAATTTATCTATACCATCAACGATGACGAATTTGAACGTATCGCAGACTCTGTCTTAAAAAAACCAACCCAAAAACGTACCATCGTCAATGTATTCAAAGCAGCCTTGATCACCAAACCATCGCTTATTATCGATATGATTAAGGTTTTCACATAACGGGGAGTTTAAACCAAACGGTGATAAAAGAAATTCTAAACCACGACCCACATCGGTTCGGTATCCCGAACATACTGTCTCTGTCTCGCCTGCTCTTTCTTCCCTTTATCGCACATTTTTTGATGTTAAACTCTCCCTATGGGGACTGGATGACTCTGTTGCTTCTGGTGATGTCCGGATTCACGGATTGGTTGGATGGATTTGTCGCCAGACGTTTTAACCAACAGTCTCAACTGGGACGTATTCTCGATCCCCTTATCGACAAGATCTATATCGGTGTCATCATGCTCCTGCTGGCAGCCTTTAAAACACTGCCCTACTGGTATGTTCTCCTCGTAGTGTTAAGAGATGTACTCATCCTGATCGCCAGCGTTCATATTATTTCTCGAGCCAGAGTCATCAGTCAATCCAACAAGTTGGGCAAATATACGTTGTTCTCCTTTTTGGCGACCATTGCAGTATACATTCTCGAGCTGGGCAGTCTCAGAATCATCGTTCTCGCACTCTCGACAATCCTGATTCCACTCTCGCTGAGAAAATATTTTATCGTCTATAAACAGGTCATCTCGGAAAATCGTTCTTGCAAAGACCATGATAAACGGGATAATCCCGCCTGTCAGTGAAACCGAGCCGGAACGATTCAGCAAAGGCCTGCGTTATAAACAATGCCGGTTTTCGATACCGGCATCCATATGATACCCGGATTCTGTTAACTGAATCCCTAAAAAATCTTTATGATTCTATTTTGTTTGTATCACCAACCAATGTCACAGCTCAGGTGATCATGTCATCGTAAAATTTTGAGGGATTCGGCGCAAAGCACCGAATCCGAGAGATAAATCATCAGGTACAACACGGCAAAGGACATAAAGTTGAAAACAGTATTTTCGAAACTTTACAAAGGATTGACAAAGACCAGGACCGGACTCGTCGACGGCATTACTCGAACGATAGGTAAGCGGACTCGTTTCGATCAGGACACGCTGGATGAACTTGAAGAACTCTTGATCCTCAGCGACGTAGGTGTGGAAACCGCAGAACATCTTATCGAAGAGCTGGAGATGAGGAGCCAAAAAAAGGAGATAGAGACTACCGAGGACGTATTGAATCTATTAAAGTCACATCTCGTCTCGATTTTTGATGATGCAGATGCCGAACCCTCAAACATAAATACAGATGGTAAACCTAAAGTGATCAGTGTGGTGGGCGTCAACGGGACCGGAAAAACCACCACCATTGGAAAACTGGCACACCGCTTCCAGCAAGAGGGCTCATCCGTCATCCTGGCAGCCGCAGACACCTTCCGCGCAGCCGCTATCGATCAGCTGGAAATCTGGG
>CAYPUH010000022.1:0-25921 GCA_964413725.1 uncultured Cytophagia bacterium | reverse complement strand
TATTAACGCAGTTGTCCATTGTTTATCGTTCACAGTCATGCCTATTTGAATAGAGGTTCAAGCGTTTCGAGTCTCCCACCTGTTTGTCCGGCATATCTGCAACACCATATCATTGATTTCAACCATGCATATTCAGGACCCTCGAAATCCAGACACACATAGTTTTCACCTGATCCGCAAGACGTTCTCCCAGAATCGCAAAGAGAGCAAACATCATAACCGATAAAGCGATCAACTTGACCACGACCAAAACACCGGTCGCAGGCCACCAGCAGGCGGACAAGGTTACAACAACGGAAACCACCCCTGCATTGAACAGAGACCGCCAGGGAAAAACGAGGACCTGAAGACGTCCCAAAAGCATGAAAAACAACAGGGCTGCTACTACCGTCCCTGTGAGCACAACCAAAGCCGCTCCAATCAACCCAAATCGCGGGATCATAAAGCATTGAGCCACGAGTCCCAGGATGGTCACGGGAGCGACAACACGAATGGTCCATCGTGGCCGATCCAGTGCCACAAGGATGGCGATGGAAAAGGTTACAAAGACCTGAGCGTAGGCAGCCAACAAAAGCACTCCAAAGATGGGGGCGCTGGCCAAAAAGTCACATCCATAGATCAAACCAATCATTTCAGGAGCCGAAGCTACGGCTACGGTGATCAGAGGGACCACCCATAACCACCAGCGGATCATGTCCGTCGTCAGATGGACGATCGACTGATATGCAGCTGTCTTGTGATATCGTACAACAGTATTCAGATACGGGGCAACAAACGCACCTGCCACAAGTGCGGGCACAATGGAGAGGTTCATCGCGGCGCCGTACAGGCCGGCATCTGTGGAGGAGGCTCCCAGAGCTTTGATCACAAACAGCTCCATCCGGAACAGTCGTAGCATGATATAACAAGTGCCCAGCGGGACCAGAAACTGAACAAGGGTTTTGACCGGAAACGCAAGGATCTTTACAGGTTTGGGGCGTAGCCAGAACACTCCCACACCCATGGCCACAGCACTGGCCAGAACACTTGCCCCGATGGCGCCGAGAACAGCTCCTCCCAGGGACACGAATCCCACAATCAAAAGAAGACGAAAAATCCATCGGACGGCACTGATCAAAGCGCGCTGGCTGTAGCGTCCCAAACCAATGAACGTATGTTGGATACCAAACGCCACAGCCAGAATGGGGATTTCCAGGGCGTACAATCCAATATACCCGTAAAGCTTCGGTTCGCCGAAGAGCTTGGCCAGCATGTAGCCGGATACTGCCAAAAGTCCGGCACACATCAACCCCAAAACAGCACCCACCGAGATCAATGAATTGCTGTAAGGACGCCAATTCTTGCTGCCCGCAATCAATTTAACAGACGTATCCGCCAGCCCCTTGTTGATTACGAGTTCAAACCAGACGATAATTTGAGAAACCAGTACAAACAGGCCATAATCCGCAGCACCCAGAGATCTGGCCAAAAAAATGGCCGTAATCAGCCCGGTGGGCAACAGCAACACTTCAGCGGCAAGAATACGAACGCCGCCCCGAAAAACCCCGGATCCGGATGGATGTGAGCCGGAATTCCGTTCAAGAGTAGGAGATTCGAAAAGGCTCATCGTTTTAGGCGTCCCGACCATGGTCAGGACGAGAATCGAAACGGTTCATACTGTTTGTTTGACCTGATTTCTCCTTGCCTCAAGATGCTAAAATAAGACAAAAGGTTCCTGGATCGTCCGAGACTGAATCCCCAACAAGGAATATCGGATTGAGCGGGTCTCCTTAAACTCTTCCTGTTTCGGAATTTAGGAATTTTGCATAGTAGACCTAGATTCTGTGTTAACAGAATCCGACAAAAACCATCGTTATGACTATGTTCTATTTAAAACAATCGGTATTTTCACCCCATTGGTGAAAATATCATAATGTATTTATTGGGGATTTGGTGCTTCGCACCGAATCCGGGGTAGAGGCTATCTATTCGTACGTGCATATTGTGCTAGATGCAGATCAATAAGCCAAAAAGAATATGGGAACGGGGATGTTTTGGATCCTCAAACCCGCTAGAACCAGGCTTTCGGGGATACAAACAGGTAAAGCAAAACACCATGGGAGGCAGGGATCTCGGCACCACTGTGCATTGCAACACGCAAGAGATGCCATCGCGCACTCTACTCCCCGAGCTGAGCTCCACCAGCCGATCGATGGCCTGATATAGAACAGCCTGCATTTTGTAATGGTTGACAGCTGCCCATAACTCTTGCATTTTTACTTTATATTTTTATCTTAGAACAGAGCCATATCAACCGATTGTTAGCCTCGGGCAGATCCCTGGTTCAATATCCTCGGCTGCCGGGAACCGAATGCCTTCAGCCATAATCCTTCATTTCTGTCGTCTGTATTTCAACAGACAACCTGCCGGTAATCGATTCGTTTTGAGCGTCAGGGCCATTTGACGATCGACCCGCCACCGGCTCCATCATTGGGGACAAACGAGAAGGAAACGCTTTACAGGTGGGAATGACCGCTTGTGCGTAGAGTATGTGTCCACAAATGCGATACAGCTGACTATGTACGACTGTTGATACCAACAAACCAGACCCCAATAGGCGAGAGAGACCGGAATGACACGTTTCAAGTTTCACACCACCCCCTGGTTCAGCCGACTTTTGTACGGATGGCTCTTTTTGCTTCCCACCGTTACAAATGCTCAGGAAACCGGCCTATATGATCCCATAGACATTGAATTGTCGGGAGGACAGTATAACAATCCCTATCTGGCCGTCGACCTGAATACCGTGTGTATCGCACCGGACGGCTCACAATTTCAATTGGAAGGGTTTTGGAACGGCGGGAACACATGGATCATCCGATTTGCCCCCACGATGGTGGGTGAGTGGATCCTGACCACCCAATCCAACGATCCCCTGTTGGACAATCAACAGATCTCCGTATCATGCATTCCGTCCGGTTCGACCGGTTTTCTCACCACAAATGGAGATCATTTCTACCGGGAGGACGGCACTCCGTTTTTCAGAATGGGAGACACATGCTGGCGTCTGTTTCGAAGCAAAAACGCCCCTTTTGATTCTCTCTTTAAACCCTATATCGATGCCAGGGCCCAACAGGGATTCAATTTTATCTGCGGCGTGATTCATACGGTCGCGGATCCTTCCATCAATGAAGGTGGGTCACACTGGTATAATGATAGTGACCTGGATCGGCTACAACCCGGTTATTTCGATTGGGTTGATTCAAGAGTTGAATATATGCTGTCAAACGGTATTGTTCCCGGTCTTTTTTTCGTTTGGGCCCAGACCTTTGATGATTTTACACAAGCTCAATTCGAACGGTTTACCCGGTATATCGTGGCACGGTATGCCGGATATGATGTGGTCTGGGTGATTTCCGGAGAGTACAATGAGCGCTCGTCTCCTTCGGCCTATGATTATCAGGGACAGATCATCGCCCAGAAAGACCCCTACAATCATCCCCGATCCATACATCCCACAGGTCATACATCCAATTCCACCGACTATGCGTTGTTTTCGGACTGGCTGGGATATATCATGCAACAGACCTATGGCTCCTTTGACCATCTCTATCAATCCGTATGGAATGATAGAGGCTATAATCTGCCCGTATGTATTGATGAATACGGTTATGAAGGGCCACAGGATCCCGTAGACCCGTTCTATCATCACAGCAATCAGACACCCCGTCAAATTCGTCAGGATACATGGTCCATCATCATGGCCGGTGGCTATCCCATGTACGGATGCATCTATACCTGTACCGCCAAGGAAATGATTATTCAAGCGGATCGCCTGAACACCGAAGGGGCTCAATACCTCAGCATCCTGAATGACTTTTTCACGACAACAACCACATTCAGCGATCTGGTACCCGACACCACTCGAGTGACGAACGGCTATTGTCTGTACAAGGCGGGAGCCGAGTATGTCATTTACCTACCCGAGGGCGGAGGAACGGTTTTGGATATGGGGGCGGAAAGCGGTTTTTGGAGTCTGGATTGGATGGATCCCTCTACTGGAGAACGAATGGTGGGGGGAGCGGTTCAGGCATCATCGTCAGTGGATTTGTACTCTCCCCTTATCGATGATGCCGTGGCCTATCTCACCCCCAATACGGAAACACTGGCACAGTGTCGGATTTTCCTGGAAGGTGCATATGAAACCCTATCCGGAACCATGCGCACAGACCTGTACGACAACGGGGTGTTGCAGCATACCTCTCCCTATACAGAACATCCGCGGACACTCGCGTTTGAATCGATACCCTCCAACAGTGTCGATTGGGTCTTGTTGGAATGGCGCGACGTCCCGGACGGGACAGTCATTGCCACCCATAGCGCCTTGCTCGGTGACGATGGCTGGTGTGTTACAGATGACGGAACCAACACACTGCTTCGCATTCCGGACCTCCCTCCGGGTGACTATACTCTGGCGGTTCACCATCGCAATCATATAACGGCCACCGCCATACAGTCCCAATCATGGTCCGGACAATTTGTGGTTTCAGCAGACTTGACAGACACCGCTCAGCCCCTGCAGGAGATGTCAGATGGAGCGCGAGCCCTTTATGCCGGCGATATCGATCGTAATGGCTTGATTAACAGTGAGGACTACACCCGGTTGTATAATGCCCATGACCCCGGCCATGTGGTCTACGAGGGGGCGGATGTCAATCTGGATGGCTATGTCGATGAAAACGATGACACGGTATGGCGACACAATGCCCAGGGCGCCATATCGATCGAAGGTGAACCGTCACCATAAAAAAAGCGCCGGTACATACTCGACAGCCCGCTCAGGTTCCAGCTTAATCCACCTGTATTGACACACCTGGTGCATGAATAATGACATCGATTCGACGGTTTTTCGCCCGACCTTCAGCAGTTTCATTGTTGGCGATGGGAGATGACTCACCTTGTCCCACAGCTGTGACGGATTCTGAATGCAAGGTGGGCATATTGGCCAATAAATACTGTCTCACCGCCTCGGCGCGTTCTTGGGAGAGCTTTAGATTGATCTGATCACCGCCAAACGAATCGGTATGCCCTTCAATCGTCAGACGAGCGTCCGGAAACAGACGAATGGCCGCTTGTACGTTGGAGAGAAGACCAAAAAAGCGGGGTTCAATCTCGGCTTTTCCGCTGGCAAACGTCAATCCTGCGAGCCGGACGATCACATCATTGCCATCGCGGAGCACCCGGGCGTCCTGCGGTGCAAACATGTCATCGATCTGACGAAAGCGCTCCCGCAGTTCCGCCTGCAGTTCCATACGTCTCTTGAGTTCGGTCTGTTCCAGGGCCACCGATCCCAGCTGGTTCTCCAGCTCTTCGATACGCGCCTGAAGAGACTCGACCAATTGATTGCGATCGGCAATGACCTGGGACTGGTAGGCCAGGCTGTCCTGCAGCGCGTGGATCGATGAAACGATTTGCTCCTCTACGGGGTGTATGCCCTTATCAAACCGCGCCTGCATATCCAGAACCCCGGCAATATGATCCAGAGGATCTTCGGCCCAAAGGATCATCTCCTCCATGGAGGTGTCCTGATCCTCCAGGTCGCGGATGGTGGTCGCCATAAAGAGAGCATGCCTGGCTTCGATCCGAGCCTCGCGAGCCAGACTGCGTGGAAAATCGGTGTCATAGCGGTTTTGGGTCAGTTCGGCTTCAGCTCTTTGCGCCAGGCTATCCGCCCGATCCAGTGTTTTTGGCGCCTCATCCTCAACGTCCTCATCCTCCGCCCGTTGCAGCAACGTCCAGGTCTCGCTCAGATAGTTTGCCTTGATGGCGCTCAGTTCCGCCTGTCGATACAGCGTTTCCGCTTCCCCTCCCTCTTCGCGTGCATCGTTCACATCGCCGTCTTCCAACTCGCGAGCAGCCCGTTTGAATTTTTTCTCCGCTTCCTTCCAGTCCTCCTCGGAAAAATCGTGGGCTTTGGCATCGAGAGCATCAGCACGGGCTTCTATAGCAGTCTTTAGAGTCACACGTGCCAGTTCAGCGGCTTCAAGAGCTCTTTTATAATAGTTGACCGCTGCACGCAAGCGTTTCCGGATGTCTGCGAGGTTTTTTCCATCCTCAAACTCTGATTCGGCACGCTCATAATGTTCCATCGCTTCCTGATAGTTCTCCGGAGCCAGATATTGAACACCCGCCTTCCGGGCCTTGGCCCGCATGTCATCGGCTTCCTGAAACAGATTTTGCCGCAGGTTCTGACCCATAATCACTGCCGGTAGCAAGCAAAGGCTGACCAGCACAGCCGTCCACAGCCCCTGCCCCAAAATACTTTCACGTCTGGTACTCATAGACACCTCCACATATAATGAAAACCTGCCCGTCGATGCTTGATTCCTGTGTTAGCAGAATTCAACGGACCTGATCTGTTTTGCTTCCATTCAAAAATCTCGATAAACCCGCCGCATCGAAAATGCCGGTGTATTGAATGGAGGAACCTCCCACCTGTCATACCAAAGCTGTTTTGACACTTGAAACGTTGCTGCAAATAACCTGCCTGACTGGCAATATATTCCCAGACAGTAAATATTGAATTTAGATACTAACCACACCCACCCAGGACGCGATTCGATGCCCCGCCATGGTGAAATCACCATATTGAATTCGGGATACCGTCAAAAAACCGGAACCGCATTCAGCCAGTGGCCGCTATTTCCACCAGATGAACGAGTTCCCGAGCATTTTGAACGGCATACCCCCGATCATCATTGTCACATAGACCAGATGTCCACCCCCCTCAAAACCAAATTCCACATGGGTATGCTCGGTTTGTGATCCGGACGCTGGTAATACGTTATCGTGCCGGTCATACCAAAATGCATGACCACGACCTTTCCCGCATTGAGCTCAAGAAAAAGATGTTTGCCATGTCTGTATATTTTGGCGAGAGCCCCCCTTTTACGATTCCATTTGGGGACGTGTGGTGTGGCGCAATACACGGGCCTCACAAGCGACTTTTTGGATGCGTTGATGCAAACGGGTGACATCGATATAGCGACGAAACACTTCAATATCCGGCAGTTCTGACATTTACTCCTCTATTTTTTAATTCATTTTAATGATGTCCGACTATCGGCCACCACTCAAAAAGGCTGTTAAACCAGAGATATTCTTCTCCCTTAAAAGGGGGCGTGTCCCGGACAGCTCTCAACAGAGGAATTTCAGGCTGAACAGGTTTCGATCCGTCGGTCGGGTACGCTGGGTTCTACCCTTTATAACGGTTTTTTTCGTTAAAATCGTTCATAAAAAAAAACTTTTCATGATCATCCAAAGTAACTCCCTGGTATATCTTCATATTGTCACATTTTCCGGCTCGGGACATCTTTTTATTACAGATTTCCATTAAAGTCGGATCGATCAGGGCGATTAAGTTGCTGTTTTTTAACTCTCATAATCCCGGCCCATCTGGTACAATAATTGCGCAATTAATTGTAAAAACAAGATTTCCGTGTTAATCACAGGAGAGAAAAGAATGTCTTCCACGGTTTTGATCGTCGATGATGCTGCCAATATGAGACGGCTGTTATCCTACAACCTCGAAAAGCAGTATACAGTTAAAACGGCCTCCGACGGGGTTGAAGCACTCTCTATGATCCGGAATGGAGTAGAACCGAATATCATTGTGGCGGATATCATGATGCCCAACATGGACGGACTCGAATTATTACAACAGTTGCGTGCGTGCGAACAATACAAGGACATTCCGGTCATACTTCTTTCGGCAAAATCGAAAAGCACAGACCGAATCGATGGGCTAAAGCAGGGAGCAGACGATTATATCACCAAGCCATTTAATCCTGAGGAACTGTTGATCAGAATTGAAAAGATCCTCAAACGCGGGAATGTGCTATGAACACGCTTCTCTACATCGGTCAGTCCAATGAGAGAATCAAACGATTGGAAGAATTTATAGCCAGACACCGGGTGATTACGATCCGCAACACCTACCAGGCGATATCCTGGCTCACGTCGCATAAATTACCCGCTCTGGCTATGTTATCGACCACTGCGACGGGATTACACCCACCGGATTTTGTTTCATTTGTGCGCGAACACATGTCCCTGCACTCGCTGCCTCTGATAATCCTGACGGACAGGCCGGAAGATTCGGACATCCAGGGAGTTGACCGGGTACTTTTATTTCCCGTCGACGAGGTGAGTCTGAGCAAACAAATCATAGATTTGCTCAACAGCCGCGACTCTGACGGCGAGCAATCCTGCATGGGTCGGGGGGTGAGATGCAGGATCAAACGTGTCATTGACATCCTTATCTCGATAGTGGTCCTGATTCTTCTGGCGCCTCTGTTGCTTGTGGTAGCGGCCCTGCTGAAACTGGAATCCCGGGCTGCCCCCGTTTTTTATATCGCCGACCGCGCGGGACAGGGCTATAAGACATTTCGACTCTATAAATTCCGAACCATGATTCCGGATGCGGACCAGAGATTGTCCGGTCTGGCGCCAAAGAATCTCTATAACACACCATCAGTGGCTACTGATGGCGGTTCGGTTCAGGGTATGGATATGGAGAAGGATGAACTCCTGTTTTCGGATAATGGAACGGTTCGGGAACAGGATGTCCTGAACAGAGAAGAATCCACATTTATGAAGATCAAGGATGATCCGCGTATCACCCGACTGGGACGATTTTTGCGCAAAACCAGCATCGATGAACTGCCACAACTCTTCAATGTCCTCAAGGGAGATATGTCCATCGTTGGCAACCGACCGCTGCCGCTTTACGAGGCGGAGCAGCTCACCACCGATGCTTGGGCGGAACGCTTTCTTGCTCCGGCGGGTCTGACCGGTCTCTGGCAGGTAACCAAACGGGGTAAAGCGGACATGTCTGAAACAGAGCGGATCGAACTGGACAATTATTACGCACAAAATTTTTCGATATCGACAGATATCAAAATTCTCTTAAAAACAATCCCGGCACTCATCCAGAAAGAGGATGTCTGAACACCATCCTGAAGGGTGATCCTGGAACCACGAATGGCATCAAAACGAATACACCGGTAATCATGCACCGAGTCTTATCACATTATCACGTCCTCATGGCTGCGTTGGGGATACTTTTGCTATCCGTTGACAGGTGTCCGGCCCGGTCGACACCGGATTCTACCGGTCGTGAGAGCCGAACGACATCCGATCTGACACTAACGGCTCTGCCCCCCCTGGAGGAGGTCCTCGATGCGGCCGTCGACCATTCTCCCCTTCTCAAACAGCAAGAAGCGGAAATTCGTCTGGATGAATACCAGGTCAACCGGGAACGGCAGGCCTGGACTCGCGCCCTGCGGGTGGGAGGCAGCTATCAATACGGTCAATTCGGCAATATCACCCTGGATCAACTGAACCAGGGCTATTCAATCCATGTCAGTCTGGGAATTTCACTGTATGAACTCATGGGTCGCGACAACAGGATAAACATGATCCAGGAGGAATTGGAAAGCTCCAGGCAGAGAAAAGAGTTCCTCAAAAAAGAGGTGAAAACCCGAATCATCGAATTCTATCACGCCGCAAGACTCGCCCGACGACTCTTGCTCATACACAGCCAGGCCAAAAACTCTGCGCAGCTGAATCAGCAAATGGCGGAGAAGGAATTCATAGAGGGTGAAACCCCCCTGTCCGACATGGCCAGGATCACGGAAATTGCAACAAAAGCAACCATTGATTTTGAAACCGCCAAATCCGATTATCAGATGAAACTCAAACAACTCGAAAATTGGGTCGGCATTCCACTTTCAACCATTCACTAAATGATTATGTCACGTCTTGAATTTTTTCGCCTTTTATGGCGACACAAAGGGTTTATCATCCTGTTTCCTTCGGCTCTGGCCACGCTTGTTTTTTTGTTTGTGTCCGCGACCCCGGAGGATTATGTCTCCACCAGTATGATCTACACCGGATTTGTCTCCGGCTACAATATTGAACGTACAGGAGAATATCGGGTCGATTATCACCAGGTCAAGAACTCTTTTGACAATCTGATCCACACCATTGAATCCCGTCAAACGCGCAAAACCGTCTCCGTGCGTCTATTGGCCCGTCATCTGTTGCAGTATCAAAGCGATAGTCTGTCGCTTCCCGAAGCGCTTCGGTCTACCTTGTCCCGCCTTCCCCGTGACAACCGACAAAAATGGGTGATTCGGGGATCCCCGGATGCGACAGCGGAACGCCTACGGGCAGCTCTAAAATCAGACAATCACCCCCGACTCGTTCATATGGTCTATACTTCCAACGGATTCTACAGTATTCGGTCTCTGGAAAAAATAAAAGCCAAGCGGGTGGGAGACAGCGACATCCTCGAACTCTCTTACGAGAATTCACAACCCTTGATCTGTCAACAAACGCTGGATATCCTCATCGATGTGGTATTAAAGACCTATAAATCATTAAAAGAGGGGGAAAGCTCCGGTGTGTTGGGCTATTTCAAAACTCAGGTGAAACAGGCGCAGCAACGGTTAACGGAAGCGGAAAACAAGCTGCGTACCTTTCGGGAATCCTATGGTATTGTAAACTATTTCGAGCAAACCAAAAGTCTGACCATACATCAGCGAGATCTGGAAACAGAAGTTCTGGAAGAAAAAAAGAAACTGAATGCCGCTCGCGCTTCCATCACCCGCATCGAGGAAAAACTGGATTTGGAACGAGATCGTCTGGTCAAGAGTCGAGAAATGCTCGACCTGCGGAATCGTCTGGCAGAAATCGAGGCGCGAATGGCCGAGATTCAATTTGGAGACAGCACAGCGGTTAGCCTTCAATCATTGCTCGAAGAGGAAAAACGGCTACGCGACCAACTTCACAACGGTGTGGAGGAGATCTATCAGATCAATTACTCTACAGAGGGCATCCCCCACAAGGAATTTCTCACAACGTGGCTCAACCTCATTCTCGACGTGGACGCGTCCGAATCCAGATTGACGGTCATCCGGGCCAAACAGGACGCTATCGGAGAGCGTTTCCATCTGTTCGCCCCTCTGGGATCCCGATTGAAACAATATGAGCGCCAGGTGGATGTTGCCGAGAGAGAATATCTGGAATTGCTGCACAGTCTGAATCTGAGCAAACTCTGGCAACGCAACATAGAGTTTACTGCAAACATGAAGGTCCTCGACGCACCCAATTATCCCCTGCAGCCGCAGGCTTCGAACAAACATTTTCTGCTGATGGTAACGTTTCTGGCCGGCGGGTGTCTGGCACTGGGGATTGTGATCCTGCTCTATCTGTTGGATACCACCATCCGAACCCCCAAACGGGCTGAACATTTCACAGGACGACCTCTGGCAGGTGCACTCGCTGTTCTGCAATCAGACACCACTGATATCTCCAGAGAGGTCACCCGGCAAAGTCTCGATCACATTATTGGCAGTCTGGATCTGGCGCTCAACGGATCCCCTCACCACCCCGCATTCATTCCGGTGGTCAGCTTTAAAACCGGGGAAGGAAAGACGACCCTGATCCGGGCGCTCTCAAACCGCATGGCAGACGTAAACAGAAAAACGGAATCGCTGGAACCCGATACCAACACTCTGCTCTATCTTGAAGAACACCTGAAAAACGGACAGACACTCGACGAGGCGTTTGCGCATACGGGTGGGATGGAACAGGAAAAGCCGGTTCAGGATCAAAAAATCAGGTTTCTGGAAGTACCGCCTCTCTTTCACACTCTGTTTCCGGTCAAGATTCTGGAAAAAAGCACTGTCTGTATTTTGCTCGTGGACGCCCAACACTCGTGGGAAGAAGCGGATCGCTCCATGTTGAACAGACTGCAAAGAGTACTGAGGGATCCTCCACTCCTGATTCTCAACCGTGTCCGGCAGGAAGAACTCGAGGATCTGATCGGCGAACGAAGCAACAAGAGTCGATGGCATTGTTTGATCAAGCGACTGGTGCAATTCAGATTCATGGGATAGAGACCATCATGCTCCATAACCGAGACATATTGTGTATAGGATTTCCCGCCTGGGAGGGGGATTATCTCAAGAGTACGGTGCAGTTGTTGTCCGTTCTGGGTCGATACAACCGGATATTATATGTGGAATATCCATACACCCTCAAAGACATCCTGACCACCGTGCTTGGGCGCCAACACGCCCCGGTTCGACGCATGCTGGGTCTTTTACCCAGATACCGTACCCTCTCATCTGGACATGGCAACAGCATAACGGTCATGACACTCCCTCCGGTCCTGCCGATCAACTGGTTACCGGATGGCCCTCTGTATCGGAAAAGCCTGGGTTGGAATGGAACCCTCGTGCGCCCGGCAATTCAGTCCGTAATGAGCCGATTGGGAATGAATCGGCCCATTCTGATCAATGCCATGAATCCCTTTCTGGGCCTGGTCCTGCGCAACGTGTTCCAAAAGTCCATAGAAATCTATTATAGTTATGACGAGATCCGGGCCATGCCCTGGGTGTCTCGTCATGGCGGTAAAGTCGAGGATGATTACAGTCGTCTGGTGGATGGAGTGGTGGTCTCATCGACAGCATTGTATGAAACACGTCGGCTTTACAACTCAAAGACCGTGGTGGTTCACAATGGTGTCGATTTTGAGTTTTTTTCACGTGCGGCGACAGCAGCTCCGAAGAGGAGACGACTGCTGGATGACCCTCCTGTCATCGGATATCTGGGCAGCATCGATCAGCGTCTGGACCTCGAACTGTTAGAGCACCTGATCATTTCCGTACCGGATTATCACTTTTTGTTCACAGGCCGTATTGTCGACCGGCATGTCCCCGATCGTTTGAATCCCTATCCCAATGTCCAATTTACCGGTGCCCATTCCGGCGTGGATCTGATTCAAAGTGTATCTCGAATGGATATCGGGATCATTCCCTTTAAACGCAACCGTTTGACGCGCAATATCTACCCCCTCAAGGCCAATGAATATCTGGCAGCTGGCAAACCGGTCGTCATGACGCCGTTTGCAACCCTGGACGATTTGGAGGGGGCGGTTCATATTGCCACAGACAAGGACCGCTTTTTATCCGCCATTCAAACCGAGCTGAACCAAGACACCCTGGAAAAACAAAGGGACCGGATCCGCATCGCCAAAATGCACTCGTGGGAGGCGCGTGCAAAAGAGCTTTCCCGCTTTATTTCTCATCTTGAGGTGGAGCCATCGACATGAATCCGATAAAGGCACTTAAAACGCGGCTGGATTATCTCCATTCCGTCATGAGCACCGGTGTTGCCGCGGTGCTGGGATTCATCAATTTTGCCCTCCTGGCCCGGCTTCTGTCTCAGCAGGAGTTTGGTCACTGGATGGTGTTTCTCACCGGCGCCACGTTTCTGGATATGATCCGAACCGGCCTGGTACATACCGGTTTCGTCAGACACACCTCCGGTGCTTCCGAGGAACATCGTCGCAGCCTGGAAGGGGCCGGGTTGACCCTGGGCATAGGCCTTTCACTGGCGCTATCCCTGTTGATCTGGCTGCCCGGCATGGCCGCCCCCGGCCTGCTGACCGGTTCTTCTTTCGAACTCTTTTTCAGGTGGTACCCGGTTTGGGTGGTGGTGACGTTTCCCCGGACCTTTGCGGTCTGGGTCTTACAGGCCAGAAGACGCTTCGATCGCGTTCTGTATCTGCGAACCGCACTCAACGGCAGTGTAACGGTGATGTTGGGTATACTCTATGGCTTTGACGCCCTGACACTCGAACATGTCATGTGGGGGGTGCTCACCCTTCATGGTCTCACCTCCCTGATCTGTTGGTTGATCGGCTGGGTTCGATTCACGACGCTGCGAGTAACACACAAAGACTCGCTGAAAACCCTCTTTCATTTCGGCAAATACAGTTTTGGCACATTGATGGCCAGCAATTTACTCAGGAGCTCGGATACCTTTATTCTGGGATGGCTGCTGGGGCCCGCCGCCGTCGCCCTGTACAATGTCCCGCAAAAATTGATCGAAATCATCGAAATCCCCCTTCGGGGGCTTGTCGCTGCCGCCTTTCCGGAGATGTCGCAAAAAAGCGCACACCACGACCATCAAGGCATTCAAAGCCTGCTGATCAAATCGGTGTCCTGGCTGGTGGGAGGACTTTTACCGGTGGTCCTTCTCTATGTCTGGTTTGCGGAACCATTGGTGTACCTTGTCGGAGGGCAAGGATATGGGGAGGCTGCTCTCATCCTGAAGATCTTTGCGGCATATGCACTGATGTTGCCCCTGGACCGGTATGCCGGGGTGGCCCTCGATAGCATGAACAAACCACACTATAATTTTCTCAAAGTAGCGGTCATGGCAAGTATCAATATCGCCGGCGATATTATCGCCATCATGGTGTTCCGGACGGTTTGGGCCGTGGCCCTGGTGACCATCATCACCTTTTTTGTCGGACTCGTACTCAGCGTCTCTTTGTTGTGGCGTGAATTCCGATATACAGCAACGGACCTTTCCCTGCACCGTCACAGCGGAGTCATCCCATGATCAGCCAAATCGGGTCACAGTCTTTTCAATCGGCAAAAACGAATCCGGGTCACCCGATGGTGATCGTGGCGCTGGCATTGACACCCTTTTTGGCGTACGGCATCGCAAAGACGGGGTTGCCAGGTGCCCTGATGGTGGGTATCCTCTCTCCCGGGGTCTGGATGCTCTTCAAACTGTTCGAGCGCCCCCGCCTGGGATTGTACGCTGTACTTTTGTGGGCGTTTTTCGGCCTCGGTTTGAAGCGCTATGTTATGGCAGTATTCGATGGCGGCAAACTGGGCCTGGGTATCGATATTTTACTGGTCATCACCTGGATCGCGGTGGTCTTCAAGGATTTTGATCGAACGGACTGGAGTCCGCTTAAAAACAGTCTAACAGCCGTGGTCGTGGTCTGGTTTGCCTATACGGTACTGGAACTGTTCAATCCGGAAGCTCAGAGCACGGTTGCCTGGTTCTATGCCATGCGGGGTGTGGCTCTTTACATCGTATTGACCATTCCTCTCACGTTTCTTCTCATGCGACGACGCCGCGATGTGACTCGGTTTCTGTGGTTGTGGCTGGGATTATCTATCGTGGGCGTCCTCTGGGGGGCGAAACAGTTGTTTATCGGCCTGGATGGTGCCGAGGCGGAATGGCTTTCGGATCCGAATCATCTCTCAACCCACGTCCTGCACGGCCGGTTGCGTGTGTTTTCCTTTTATACGGATGCCGGTCAATTTGGCGCCGCCATGGGGCATGCCAGCATAAGCAGTTTGATTCTGGCGTTGGGACCCTGGGCCTGGAAAAAGAGAGCCGGCTTGTTGGCGATCAGTCTGGCCTGTTTCTGGGGCCTGATGATTTCCGGAACCCGGGGCGCCCTGGTCGTTCCCGTGGTCGGAGCTCTGGTATATCTCGTCATCAACAAAAACTGGAAGCTGTTGCTTGTCGGGATCATCTTGCTTTCCGCTGCATACGGATTTTTCCGGTTTACCTGGATCGGCCAGAGCAATTATCACATCGGTCGTATGCGTCATGCGATCCGGTTGGGAACAGATGTGCCGTCATTGCAGGCCCGGTTGCGAAACCAGCGAATCCTGTCGGATTACCTCAGCAGCCGACCCTTTGGTGGCGGCGTGGGCTCGGCCGGCTACTGGGGACGACGATTCAGTCCGCACACCCTGCTGGCTAAGACCCCCACCGACAGCTGGTATGTCAGGATATGGGCCGAACAGGGAATCGTGGGACTGTTTTTACACCTCGTGATGCTGGTGGTCTTTTTCAGCATCGGTGCCCGCCAGTTGAATTCCATCCATGATCCCGGGCTCCGGCAACAGGTCATGGCACTCTATGCGGGAGTCTGGGGAATCGTTATGGCCAGTTACGGCAATCAAATTCTGGGGCAAATGCCCACCGGTATTGTCAGCTATATGAGTATGGCACTTGTCGTGACCAGCCCCACTCTGCTGCCTGAAGACCCGGTCAATTCACTGAATTCGCACACGAAATCCAATGGGTCGTCTTTATGATTGTGTTCACTGTTCTGACACTTTTGTTATACATCGCACTCGCCCTGGCCGTTTTTTATCTGCTTTTCTTCGCGGTGTCGGGTCACTTTTCCCGCTCCACCATCACGCAAAGGGATCGCCCGAAAACCCGATTCGCCGTGTTGATCCCTGCGTATCGCGAAGATGCAGTCATCGTATACACGGCTCAAACCGCGTTGGAACAGAGATATCCCAAAGACCTCTATAACGTGATCGTTATCGCGGATTCATTAAAATCCAGCACCCTGAACGCATTGAAGCGACTGGACATTCAGCTCGTCACAGTAATGTTTGAATCCAGCACCAAAGCCAAGGCCATCAACAAAGCCCTCGACCACATCTCCGATGCCATTGATCAGGTGGTGATACTGGACGCGGACAATATCATGCACCCAGATTGCCTTGCAGCATTCGATCAACGAGCGCAGCGGGGAGACCGGGCCATACAGGGGCATCGTCTCGCAAAGAACCTGAACACGCCGTTAGCGATCCTGGACGCCATCAGCGAGGAGATCAACAATCATCTCTTCCGCCGGGGACCCGCGTCTCTCGGTCTATCATCTGCGCTTATCGGTTCCGGAATGTCCTTTGACTGCGACCTGTTCCGCACGATCATGGCACGCATCGACGCAATCGGCGGATTCGACAAGATGCTGGAATTTTTACTGGTTCAAAACGGGATCCATATCAACTATACCGACAGGGCCCTTGTCTATGATGAAAAAGTACAACAATCTGAGGTTTTTGTGCATCAGCGACGACGATGGCTCGCAGCCCAGGCAACTTATTTCAAGCGCTATTTTTTCAGAGGCATGAAACAGTTTTTCAGCTCGGGGCAGAAAGACATCCTCAATCGGGCCATTCAGCTGGCATTGCCTCCACGAATTCTGATGCTGGGAGGTCTGTCGGTGCTGGCTGTCCTGGCTGCGGTGTCGACCTTTGTGTTGCAGCTGAGCATCATCCCTCCCCCCCTGTGGTGGGCGGGATTGCTGCTCCTATTCGTCATCACACTGGCGCTTTCCATCCCCGCATCGCTGTATGGAAAGCCCATGATTCAGGCCATCCTGCATCTGCCCGGCGGATTTGTGTTGATGCTGGTGTCTCTTGTCCGCTCCAGAGGTGCCAACCGGCGGTTCCTCCATACACGTCATGGCGAATCCACCTAGCATCGTTGACTTTTGTCTGCTCTCAAGCAGAGTATACTGAGAGGTGAATATGCGCATTGGAATTGAAGCACAACGTCTGTTCCGCCGTCACAAACACGGCATGGATATGGTTGCCCTGGAATTGATCCGGGCGCTGTCCAGACTGGATGATGGCAACACCTACATTGCTTTTGTGCGTCCGGATCAGGACAATACCTGCCTGGACGGGTTCAAAAACGTGCAAGTGGTCGAGCTCTCAGCTCCCTCCTATCCGATATGGGAGCAGATCGCCCTTCCCAGAGCAGCCAGGATCCATGCCGTCGATTTGTTGCACTCGACAGCCAATACCGCACCGCTATTTAGTCCCGTACCGCTGGTGGTGACGCTTCATGATGTGATTTATCTCGAACCCCGAACGAGATCCGGAACCAACCCGAACGGGTATCAAAAGATGGGCAACGCCTATCGCCGAATGATTGTACCGCGGATCAGCCGGCAGAGCGAGCGGATCATCACCGTTTCAGAATATGAAAAGCGACGAATTTCAGAGGTACTCGCCTTGCCGCCGGAGGGCATTTCTGTGATTCCCAACAGCCCGGCCAGTCATTTCCATCCGGTATCGGATGTGGAACGCAGACGCGCACGACAACAGTATAAACTGCCCGCTGCGTTTTTGCTGTTCTTTGGCAACACCGATCCCAAAAAAAACATGCCGGGGGTTTTGGAAGCGTATGGTCGGGCCATGGACTCTGACAAGCTTAACCTGCCTCTGGTCATGGTCGATGTGGATCCATCCCATCTTCGGACCTATCTGAGACAGCTCGACCGCGATCACCTGAGGTCAAAAATCATCCTGCCCGGATACATTTCCAACACCGACCTCCCCGGAATCTTTTCCGCGAGCACGGCGTTTTTGTATCCTTCCTTGCGGGAAAGTTTCGGCATCCCGATTCTCGAAGCCATGGCCACCGGCACACCCGTCATCACATCCAAAACATCCTCCATGCCCGAAGTGTCGGGTGATGCGGCCTGGCTTGTGGATCCGACCGACCCGGACGAACTGGCCGACGCCATCATAACACTTGCTCACGATAAAGAACAACGCCTCCGGTATATCGAGCGTGGCTTCAAGCGGGTGGCCCGGTATTCCTGGGACCGGAGTGCCGGTCAGTTATCCAGGCTGTACTCGGCTCTCATTCAACAAAAAAGTTCCGGATCTTCGTCCCGTCACCCGTCAAAACAGGACGGCAGTCAATCGATGCCGCTCAAACAGGAGGCCCTGCCATGAGTACGAATCCATTGGTATCGGTCATCCTTCTCAACTGGAATAGCGGGGAATTGACCGTTCAGTGTCTGCGGCAACTCCGTCGACTATGCTATTCCCCCCTAGAGTGTATCGTGGCAGACAATGGCTCCACCGACGGGTCTCCGGACCGGTTACGAAACGAGTATCCGGGAGTCAAAGTCGTCGCAAATAAAACCAATCTTGGCTTTTGCGGGGGTAACAATGCTGCCATCCGGGAGGCTTGCGGACGCTATCTGCTGCTCCTCAATACGGATACGGTCCTGGCTCCGGATTTTCTACAACCCCTGATAGACAGAGCGGAAGCAGATCCACATGCCGGAGCCCTGAGTCCCAAAATTCTCTATGTCGACCCTCCCGGGGTGATCCAGTATGCCGGGGGTGGCAGGATGAACATGATCACCGGACGCCACTTTTGGCGCGGGAACGGAGAAAAGGATCACGGACAGTATGACATAACCCGACAGACGACCTTTGCCCACGGGGCCGCCTTTCTGGTCAGGCGGTCCGTTGTGGACCGCGTTGGTGCTCTGGACCCATCCTATTTTGCCTATTACGAGGAACTCGATTGGAGTCTCCGGATTCGGAGTGCGGGCTATCATATCCTTTATGTTCCCCAGGCGGTGCTCGGACACTATGCCTCGTTTACAGTCAAGCGCACCCATCCTATTCGGTCCTATCTGGTGACCCGGAACCGTATCCGGTTCCACCTTCAACACGGCCGATGGTGGCAACGCCCCCTGTTCGGGCTCTATATCCTGATGATATCCCTGCCTGTCCATCTCTTTCGTATGATCATCACCGGAAAACGGCGGGAAATCAATGCCCTGATAGCAGGTACCGTAGATGGAATAACAAATCGGGGTGGAACGCCAAGGAGGACGTTATGACGCCGAGTTTTCTGCCGGCATGGGTGAGAGATCACTGGTTTGAACATGAAAAGAGGACCGAAAATCCGGATGTCCGGTATCAATATCTGGCAGATCGACTCGCCCGATTCAGTTGTGAAACCCCCGAGGTCTCGATCGTGATTCCTGCCTGGAACGAAGAGGAGACGCTGCTGAAAACGCTGTCATCACTCAGTGCACTCGAAACCGGCATTCCCACAGAATTGCTTGTGGTGAACAACCGGTCCACAGACCGAACCCAGGAAATTCTCGATAGATGCCGGGTCCGCAGTGTATGGGAACCCAGACAGGGAATTCCCTATGCCCGCCAGACCGGTCTCGAACGGGCACGGGGACGCATCATATTGTGTGGCGATGCGGATTCGGTTTATCCGCCCGAATGGGTGGACCGGATGGTATCAGAGCTGTCCAACACATCGGTTGCCGTGGTCTATAGCCGGTACTCATTTGTACCTCCCCCCGGACGACCCCGATGGATCTTTTCGCTCTATGAAGGTGTGGTAGATCTTTGGTATCGCTTTCGCAGCCGAAATCGTCCGCATCTCAACGCCATGGGAGGCAGTCTGGGGTTTCGCAGAAAGGATGCCATCGACGTGGGAGGGTTTGATCTCTCGATGAAAAGAGGATCGGATGGGCAGTTAGCCTGGAAGCTGGGTCGGAAAGGTGAAATCAAAGGATTGTATGATCGAAAGACCCGAATCTGGTCTCACACACGACGTCTATATGAACAGGGATCCTTGCTCAGGGCTCTGCAGAGACGTTTCAAAAAAGAGACCAGCCGCATTGTTGAATACAGCAAACGAAAGCACAGTCCCCCTTCACACCAGGAGATACCAAAATGATATTCTGGATACTGTTTTTCTGGGGGGCCCTCTTTGTCGTCTTTTACTCATACCTTGGGTATGGAATGGTATTGGCGTTTCTGTTGGCGATACAGGATCGTCTGCACCGATCTCCATCAGCGACAAACGACACAGACAAATCCGTTACACTGCCACCGGCGACCCTCCTGATCGCCGCGTACAATGAGCAGGATGTGATTGCGGAAAAGTTAACCAACTCTTTGAACCTAGAGTATCCGCAAGACAAACTGTCAATCCGGGTGGTTACCGATGGCAGTGAGGATGAAACAGTAAAGATTGTCCAATCATTTGAACCAAGAGTAAAGCTGCTTCATCAGCCCGAACGGCGCGGCAAGGTAGCAGCCATTAACCGAGCGATGGAAACCATATCCACACCTGTTGTCGTCTTTACCGATGCCAACGCCATTCTGAATTCACAGGCACTTTTCAGATTGGTCAAGCATTATGCCGATGACCGGGTAGGGGGTGTTGCGGGAGAGAAACGGATACAACGCTACGACTTTGAGCAGGCGAGCGGTGCAGGGGAAGGGCTCTACTGGCGGTATGAATCCGCACTCAAACAAATGGATGCACGGTGGTATTCAGTGGTTGGCGCTGCCGGAGAATTGTTTTCCATTCGGACCGACCTGTTCGAACCTCTCGAACCCGATACGTTACTGGATGATTTTATCATCTCTATGCGCATCGCCGACAAAGGTTATCGTATCGCTTATGAATCCGGGGCCTATGCACTGGAACCCCCCTCTGCCGATAGCCGGGAAGAATTCAAACGCAAAGTGCGTATCTGTGCCGGTGGCCTGCAATCCATCATCCGGCTGCGCTCTCTGCTCAATCCATTTGGCCGGTTCCGTCTCTGGTTTCAGTATTGTTCACATCGCGTTCTGAGATGGACGATCACACCTGTGGCGTTGATCTTTCTATTTGTTTCCAACGGGGTGTTGGCCGCGGTTCATCCGCTATATCTCGTCCTTTGTGTGGGTCAGATAGTGTTCTATACAGCTGCACTTATCGGCTGGGGATTGGAACACAGAAAAACGAGGTATAAACTCTTTTTCGTACCGTTTTACGTCATCATGATGAATGTTGCCGTGGTCAGCGGTTTTTTCCGGCTGCTGCAAAGAAACCAGAGTGTACTCTGGGAAAAAGCCAAACGGTCTGAATGGGAGCCCTCCTCAACGCATTCTGAGATACATGACAATCAATCGGACGCTGACTAAAAACCTGTCTGGAATTCTAAAACATGACCACCACGACGCTGACAAAAGACATACTCTATCCCATCGCCATGGCCATTGACAGCCAAAATAACACCCGGATCGCCTGTCATCAAGCATTGACAGCCTTTGTTCAACGTCTGGAGGCGGACTGGGGTTCAATTGCCATCATTCAGAAAGACCAACCCCACAGTGTCTATTTGAAATCAGTTTGTACCATCGAAGGAGAGGACACGGTACAGACATTGCCGGTCTCCCTGGAGCGCACTCTGGCCCGCTACAGAACCACCGGTGAGAGGATGTCCTTTTTGGACTCGCTACCAACACAAATAACCACAGATGATAACCGGAATGAATTGTGGTTGCCCCTGGGAAAAACCAGTGTGCTCGTTCTGGGGGCAGCAAAACCTCTCGATTCCGGTCTGATAACCGCTCTCCTACCGCTGGCCAACAAAGTACAACGGAGCATCGATTTTAGCGGACAATGGAACCTGTCAAAGGGCAATGAAAAACGATTTAGACGCATTTTCGAATTGTCGCCTGAAGCCATCGTCCTCCTCGATGGGGAGGGAATTATTATCGATATCAACAGCCGGGTGAAGGATTGGATCGGTTATTCTCGCAAACAGCTTATGGGCAAATCCTTTCTGGACCTTCCCTATTTTCCTGCAACCCAAAAATCCATGGTATTGAATAACTTTAAACGACGATTGAACGGCGAAGGTCTTGCCCCTTATGAATTGACATTCAAAACCAGCAAAGGGGAGCTGCGTACCGGTCTGGTGCAGGGAACGGTAGTGGGTGATGAGGGTCAGCCAGCATATATCTTGATGATGATCACAGACATCACCCGACGGATACTGGCGGAACAGGCACTGCGGGAACAACAGGATCGTCTGGACGCCATCGTTTCATCGGTTCAGGCCGGAGTCCTTTTGATCGATGCGGAGACCCAAATGATCACGTTTTCCAATCCGGCAGCAAAACAGCTACTCGGCACTGTAAACAGGCGTGTGGACGAGCAGATACATTGCGCACAGGACCACGGAACCATCATGGAACACCTAAAGACCTCGCCGATCTACAATCAGGAATGCACCCTAACGGATGCCGACGGGAACCAGCGTCAATTGCTGAGAAATGTAACAAAAATCACCCTGGACGGCAAGCCCCACCTGGTCGAAAGCTTTGTCGACATCAGTGACCGTAAACGCGCCGAGGAATCCTTGCGGGAAAGTGAAAGACTTAAAACCGATTTGGTTTCCAGCGTATCGCATGAATTGCGCACCCCTCTGGCTTCCATTCAGGGATTTTGCAGCACGATCCTTTCCGATCCGGATATGGATGCTGACACACGTACCGAATTCCTGCATATCATCCATCAGGAAAGCATGCGCCTGACCGAGCTTATCGAAGATGTGCTCAGCATCTCCCGCATCGAATCCGGACGCACGGCATATGATTTTCACTCTTTTGATTTAAACGCTTTACTGAACAAAATTTGTTCAGAGTATGCCCCCACGATCGAAGAAAAGGACCTCATACTAAAAACAGCTATTTCGGATACAGTGACCGGAATTCAGGCAGATGAATCTGCCCTCCATCGCGTTCTCATCAACCTCCTGGACAACGCCATAAAGTTTACCAAAGCCGGAGGACACATCACCCTGTCCGCCTGGACCCAAGACGGTTTGGTGCATATCGAAATCCAGGACACCGGCCTTGGCATTCCAGAACCCGATATCAGGAAAATATTTGACCGGTTTTATCGTGTTCACCGACCCGGAAAAGAAATCTCCGGCACCGGCTTAGGATTGCCGATTGTCAAAGAAATCGTCGATGCGCACAAGGGTACACTCGACGTGGAGAGTATTTACGGCCAGGGCACCAAAATCACCATAAACTTACCCGTAAAAAACACCGGAGATAATCATGACATCTAACGCACCGCTCATTCTCCTCGTCGAAGATGAACGGGTGATGAAAAAATTGATAATCTACAATCTCGAGCGGGCCGGTTATGCCGTCCATGCGGTCAGCAATGGTGTAGAAGCGCTTTCCTTTTGCGATCATCACAAACCCGATCTCATCGTCTCTGATGTCAAAATGCCGGTTATGGGGGGCTTGGAATTGTGCAATACGCTACAAAAAGATCCTTCTACTCGCGACATCCCCTTTATGTTTCTCAGCGCTAGTGCACAGGAACATGAAATACTACAGGGCCTGGAACAGGGCGGAGACATCTACCTGACCAAACCGGTCGAACCCGGTGTGTTGCTCGATGAAGTCAAACGGTTTTTGGACAGGCCTCGTTCCGGTTCTTTCCTGAATCATTGACAGGAATAAAAAGAACAGCGGGCACCTGCAAGCCGATACAAGCCCGGGATCGATCAATGACAGCCCTGTCCTGGACCCGGAAAGAAAAAGAACCGAGCTCTCGAGTCGGCATTACAGCATCTTCTCAAAGCCATAACATTGTATAATCAGGACAATCTCAACCGGACTGAGATCGAGTGCCGGCAGGCCATCGCTCTGGCACCCAATCTCATTCTGGCGCATCTTCGCCTGGGTTCCATCCTGTACCAACAGGGCAAAGCCAAAGAAGCGTATCAACACTGGAAACAGGTCTTTGAAAAAGATCCCCGGCATATCCTGATACAATCTCTATTCAATCCCCCTCTGCGACAGATTCAAAACGAGGAGAAACCATGACAGATTTTTTTGAAACCGCCAGAACGAATCCGGAAAGCAGAGACACACGTACAACAGAAATGCCCGACGACACTCAAACACAGGATCCCCCCACAACTCACTTCAGGGACAATATTCGATCCGAAGGGCTGAATAGTCAGGATCTCTCCTATTGGGGCCTGGACTGCAAACCCTTTGATGAAAAACCGGATATCAATGTATTTTTTGAAAGCAAGGAACACATGGAAGCACTCTATCACTTTCGCTACTCGCTGATGGATCGCGACCTCACCCTCGTTTTGCTACTGGGACCTGTCGGCACCGGGAAAAGGCTTACCGCCTCAAAGTTTCATCAAGAGATCTTTCACCAGGGATGCTTTTTGACAGCGTTTTTGAAAAACGCAGAGATCCGAACCCCCGATGTGCTCCGCAGAGTCATCGGACAGCTCACCTTTGTACCGGCCACCTTTCTTCCCCAAGAGAAGGAGCCCTTGCTGTCCATTCTTCATTCTGTGATGCAACAGTCGAAACGGTACGGCCGAAAACGGTTGGTGATCTTTCTGGATCAATCGGAGGAACTGCAGGAGGAGGATATGGAACATCTTCCCGACCTCATCGAACTTGTTCGAACCATCGAATCCGATGTCCATTTCTTTTTGCTCGGCCAGGAGACCATCAAGGCATCGCTCGAACGCAAGCCCTCGCTCGCACATCGAATTTCGCTCTGTTTCACCTTGAGCAATTTTAACTGGCAGGAGACCCAAAGGTATATCCGCTATCGACTGGAGCTGGCCGGAGCGCAGCGGGATCTGTTTCAGGAAGACGCTTACGATCACGTCTATAAAATGACACGGGGCAATCCACGCGAGATCAACAGACTCTGCCATCTGGCTCTGGATTACGGTTATTCCATGTCGCATCCGGTCATCGATAGCAAAGACATTCATACGGTCTCGAAAATGCTGTACTGAGTCATTCAGATCTGACGTTTTCCTTCCGGTCAAAACAGACAACCGCCATAGGGGTGGTCCCGAAACCACCCGGCACCTCCCCGTGGATGCCTTTGGATGCCTGCATACTTGGCGATATCTGTTTTATTTTATTCTCACCATTTCCAGCTCATCGATGAGCACCTCGTTGACCTCGCCGTTCATATTGCGATCCAGGGGGGTGTAGACCAGCTCCAGAGTATGCGCCCCCCGGGACACCCTCAGAGTCAGTCCATTGCTGTTTCCCCAGTCCGACCAGCGATCCACGCCCCGTTGAGGGAAAACCAGCACGCCGTTTTCCTGGCCATCCACGCGTACCGTACGCAGGGCGCATTTGTTGTCGGTGTTGACGGGACCGCTGCCATTGGCATAACGAGCCGTCAGGCGATAGTGTCCGGTGACGGGGATCTCTACCGTCCAGGTGAGCTGGGTATTCTGCTGCCGCGTCAGATGCACATAGCCCTCTCCCCTGAATCCGCTTTCCACGGTGTCCAGCACGGCACCGGTGGCCCGGGCGGGCAGCTTAAGGACCCGGCTCGAATCCATCCATGCCACCGGTTCGCTCAGAAACGATGCCGTCATGGAATCCGAAACCGCTTTTATCTGGAATTCCGAAACCCGTCCCGGTTCGGGCAGGACAAATACCGTATCGGAGATGTCACTGATCACATACCCGTCTTTGAGCACAGCATACTGCGTGGCCGCCGGGACCTCGGGCCAGGACAGCTGATTCTCCCGGGGACCGAGCTCCGGGTTTGGCGTGATCGGAGAGAACCGATTTTCGACGAGCCGGATCGAATCGGGCCGAACCGGCTGCCCATCCAGTTC
>CAYPUH010000021.1:19602-27146 GCA_964413725.1 uncultured Cytophagia bacterium | reverse complement strand
AGGCCCTGAATGCTGTGGTTTTTCTCTATAAACAGGTTCTCCAGATTCAACTCGGCACCTTCCCCGATCTCGTCCGGGCGAAATAATACAAACAGGTCACCCCCCATACCCTCCGCCACAGTTTTGCCACGCATCTGCTGCAGCAAGGCTCGGATATTCGTACGGTGCAGGAATTGTTGGGGCACGAGGATGTCAAAACCACCATGATCTATACCCATGTGATCAAACAGGGGGCGCTGGGTGTTAAAAGTCCTCTGGATAGAGAGGTTTGATCTGGATTTGAAAAGAGCGTATACCACCTCCCCGGGATGTCGTCCGCCCGTTTGGATGCGGAACGTGTGATGCAGATCTTTAGGCAGGACACAAAAAAACCGGCATACCTCTAACTCGAATGTTAGACCTATGCCGGTTTTTCAATTCTCATACAACCCTTCCCCTGGGGTGAGTTCATGTTTATAAAGTATAGATATTTTGTGTTGTGAAAGCAAGAAAAAAACAAAAAAGTTAATCTTGTCATGTCGTCCGGTCAACATTCCAACCTCAAATCCTCCTCCATTCAACGAGACCGCCGTCTATCCCGGCAGGGTCTTTTCGTTTTAAAAAAAAAGTTTGCGGAACGCGATCCTCCCGCCCGGGGACGCGCGCCGGCTGACGGGACAGCACCGGTCGAGCGTCGGCAGATGAGGGACCGTGAATGTGGCGGGAGAGCGCGTGAAGCCCGCGGAGGATCCTGGCGCGTGCCCGCGGAGAGGCGCGGGGTCTCATATGTCGCCGGGGGTGCGGATCAGAACGATGCTCTGTACGACATTGCAAGCGCCAGAGCCGGAGCGGTTCTTGTCTGGGTGAACAGGCAACGGGAGAAGAGACTGTCAGAGGGGGGGAAGGGCGGATTGGGAGATGAAGGACTGAGGGACGTAGAGACGAAGGGACGAAGAGAAAAAGCGAAAACAAAAAAAAGAAAACGAACCAGAGTCACAAAGGACACAAAGAAAGAAGGAAACTGTAAATGATGGGGGGATTGGGAGGGCGGGAATGAGGGGGAGGGGGTGTGTGTTGATTGTTTGCGGGGGACGTGATATATTGGGGGCAGGAAAAGAAGGAGCGGGGAGTGCGGAAGGCTGGGGTCCGGCGGGATTTGGTGTACATGTTCATTTTTATCGACTTTTCAACATCCTAAATTTCAACGTTTAAACGCTATCCAAAAAGGAATACCCCTATGCGATTCAGAGTCGGGAGTTTGCTTTGTTTAATCTTTTTCCTGTCAGCAACGGGTCAGGTGCTGGATCCGGTGGCGGTGACGCAGCCGGAGTTGTTCGAGCATGCGGCGTTTCTGGCGTCGGATGCGCTGGAGGGGCGCAAGCCGGGGACGGACGGGGGACGACAGGCGGCAGGGTATGTTCGCGACGATCTGCGACAGTCCGGGCTCACATTGCTGGGCGAGTCGGGGTTTCAGTTTTTTGATGTGGTGACCGACATTGTGGCGGGCGACGGCAATGCCCTGGCCGTGGATGGCACGGCCGTGGCGGACTCGCTGTTTGTGCCGCTGGCCTTTAGCCGCAACGACAGCGTCGCCGCAGCGGTGACGTTTTGCGGCTTTGGCCTGGATGTCGACACCGACTCGCTGCGCTGGTCGGATTACGACGGCATCGAGGTCTCCGGCCGCTGGGTGCTGCTGCTGCGCGGGCATCCCGAGTGGGATCGGCGGCAGTCCGACTTTGACACCCATACCGATGTGCGCAAAAAGGTGCTCACCGCCCGCGACCGCGGCGCGGCAGGGGTGCTGCTGGTGGCCGGTCCCACGGTGGATACCCAAGACGCGCTGCCGGAGCTGCGCTATGAGACCGGACAACAGCGCGCCGGTCTGCCGGTGATTCAGATCAAACGCGCCCTGGCCGACCGTCTGCTGGCCCCTACCGGACGCAGCACCGCCGAATGGGAGTCCGCCTTTCAGACCGACCTGCGGCCGCAGCCGACAGACCTCGGAACGCGGGTGAACGCGCAGGTGGATCTGGTGTATCAAACGAGCCGGACGCAGAACGTGGTCGCCATGCTGGAGGCAGAGGATGCCACAGAGTCGATTGTCATCGGTGCCCATTACGACCATCTGGGCTATGGCGGACCCGGGTCGGGGTCGCGCCGGCCCGATACGGTGGCGGTGCACAACGGTGCGGATGACAATGCCTCGGGCGTGGCCGGACTGCTGGAGCTGGCCGAGGCGCTGGCGGCCCGTCGCGACGAGCTGAAACGCCATCTGGTGTTCGTCGCCTTTGGCGCCGAAGAGATGGGCACCCTGGGGTCGCGCCATTTCATGGAGCACCGCCTGCCGGCGGATGACTCTATCGCCGTGATGATCAACCTCGATATGATCGGTCGGCTCGATGCCGACGCGCCCTCGATTTCGGTGACCGGCACGGGTACGGCCGTGGAGCTGGAGGCGGCGGTGATGGCCATCGCCGAGAGTGCGCGGCTGCCGGTGCAGGCGGCGCCCGAGGGCTATGGGCCGTCGGATCATGCGTCGTTCTATCAGCACGACATCCCGGTGCTGTCGGTGTTTACCGGCGCGCACGCGGACTATCATACGCCCTTTGACGATGTGGACCGCCTCAATGTGGCGGGCATGGAAAGCGTGTGCCGCTATGTGGAGGATCTGACGGTGAGCCTGGCCAACCGGGACGGGGGCTGGGTATTTCAACAGGCCGGCCCCAAGTCGCCGCCGAAACCGCGTCGCCGTATGAAGGTGACCCTGGGCATCATGCCGGATCACGCGGCCACGGATGTGGAGGGCCTGCGGGTGAGTCTGGTGATGCCGGACCGTCCCGCCGAGCTGGGCGGCATGAAAAAAGGCGACGTGATCGTCGCCATCGAGGGCAAGCCCATCCTGAATATCTATGACTATATGAACCGTCTGGGCGCGTTTCACAGCGGTCAGCGTATCAATGTCGATGTGGTGCGCGACGGCGAGCACAAGGTGCTGATCATCGAACTCTGATCCGCGGAGCGGCGGGGCATCAGTCCGCGGTGAGGCGGGACTCGAGTGCGTCGAGCACGGCGGCGGCCTTGCCCGGCAGGTAGATGTCGGTGATGGTGTCGGTAAAGCGCGACGGCTGCGGGTTGACCTCGATGACGGTGGCGCCGGACTGTTTCGCCTGGTCCGGGATCCAGCTGGCCGGCATCACCTCGCCGGTGGAGCCGATGACGAGAAAGACATCCGCCTCATGCGCCGCCGCCATGGAAGCGGTGTGCGCCGCCTCGGGGATCATCTCGCCGAAAAAGATAAAATCGGGTTTGAGCAGTCCGCCACACTCGTGACAACGGGGCGGCAGGGTGGAGAGGTCCATGTCCCGGGCGGGCAGACTCGCGTGGCAGCGGGTGCAGACGAGACGCTGACTGTTGCCGTGGAACTCGTGCACGGTCCGGCTGCCGGCCTGCTGATGCAGGTTGTCGATGTTCTGGGTGATGACGCTGTGACAGAGTCCGCGCGCCTCCCACAACGCCAGCACCTCGTGCGCCCGGTTGGGCTGCGCGGACTGGAAAAAGTCGTAAAAGATCTCCTTGATCACCGTCCAGCTCTCCAGCGGATTGGAATGGAAATAGTCGAGATCGAGGACGTGCGGATCGTAGCGGCTCCACAGGCCGTCGGGACCGCGAAAGGGCGGGATGCCGCTCTCCACCGAGATCCCGGCGCCGGTAAAGGCATGACAGTGTTGAGAGGTTCGAATACTATCGGCAGCAGCATCGAGATCCTTGAGCATATGTGTGTGACTCCTGTTTTTGTAAACAAACAAAACGAACCACAAAGTCACAAAGGTCACAAAGAACAAATTTTGTTTTTCTTTGTGTGCTTTGTGACTTTGTGGTTATCCTTATCTTTTCAAACCTAACGGTTTTGGTTGCAAAAATCAATTCTGAAAACAGCGTGGTTGGATTATGACGTCACATCATCACCATCATCATAGCGATTCGTCCGGACCATCCGGGAGGCGGCTGGGGGTGGTCTTTGGGCTCAACCTGGTGTTTACTGTCATCGAGCTGGTGGGTGGCATCCTCACAGGGTCCATGGCCATCCTGGCGGATGCGGTGCACGACCTGGGCGACACCGCCTCTATCGGCCTGGCGCTGATCTTTAACCGTCTGGCCCGCCGCCGCCGCGATCGCACCTTTTCCTATGGCTATCGCCGGCTGGAGCTGTTGTCCGCCCTGCTCAATTCCGTGGTGCTGCTCATCGGCTCGGCGGTGATCATCTACGAGGCCATTCCGCGACTGCTCGATCCACAGCCGGTGGACAGCCTCGGCATGCTCCTCCTCGCGGTGGTGGGGATTGTCTTTAACGGCATTGCCGTGTTGCGTCTGCGCCAGGGTGAGGGTGCCAACGAACGCGTCGTGCAGCTGCATCTGCTGGAGGACGTGCTGGGCTGGGGCGCGGTGCTCGTGGGCGGACTGGTCATTCAGGTGACCGACTGGTTCTGGATCGATCCGGTGCTCTCCGTGGGCATCTCGCTCTTTATCCTCGTCCGCGTGTTCGGCAACCTCAAACGGTTCGTGATCATCTTTCTGCAGGGCGTGCCGGAAGGGGTGAGCCTCGAGGATCTGGAGGCGGCCCTCAGCCGCTTCGAAGCGGTGCGGTCCACGCACGATATCCATGTCTGGTCCCTGGACGGACGGTACAATATCCTGTCCGCGCATGTGGTGATCGACGATGAGGTGCCGGCAGGGGATCAGATCGAGCTGAAAAACGAGATCAAGGCGGCGCTGCATGCGCTGGATATCGAACACGTGACCCTGGAGATGGAGTACTATAGCGAGTACTGTGACTATCAAGAGTGCTGAGGATTGTGTGAATGATTTGCGGGGAATTTTTGTTGAAATTTTCAAAGGGGTAAAGAACAAAAAGAAATCACGCAAAGACGCAAAGAACGCCAAGACCGCAAAGAAAAGATAAAAAATAATGATAAAAAACCGTTACAGGATCGAACGAGACGATTTTATTTTGTTCATTTATTTGTTTTTTCTTGGCGTTCTTTGCGAACTTTGCGGCTTTGCGTGAGATATGGCCTTTGCGTGATGTGCTTTGAACGATGAAATACGAGAAATCTCTAATCAAAGGAGGAATCGATGATAGAACAGATCAGAACATATCTGGGGAATGAAGCGGATGACCTGCTCAATCACAAGGCGATTTTCCCCAAAGATCAGCTTCATCTGCCGGGACCGGATTTCGTCGACCGGACGTTTGCGCTGTCCGACCGCAGTCCGGTGGTGATGCGCAACATGCAGATGATCTACAACACGGGTCGGCTGGCGGGCACCGGCTATCTCTCCATCCTGCCCGTGGATCAGGGTATCGAGCACTCGGCCGGCGCGTCGTTTGCGCCCAATCCCGTTTACTTTGATTCCGAGAACATCGTCAAGCTGGCCCTGGAGGGACAGTGCAACGCCGTGGCTTCTACCCTGGGCGTGCTGGGCTCGGTGGCGCGCAAGTACGCGCACCGGATTCCCTTTATCGTCAAGCTGAACCACAACGAGCTGCTCTCCTATCCCAACAGCTATGACCAGATCCTGTTCGCCAACGTGGATCAGGCTTTCGATATGGGGGCCGTGGCTGTGGGCGCCACCATCTACTTTGGCTCTGAAGAGAGCCAGCGCCAGATCCAGGAGATCGCCGATGCCTTTCACTATGCCCATGAGCTGGGACTGGTGACCATCCTGTGGGCCTATCTGCGCAATTCGGCGTTCAAGACCAAAGAGGCGGATTACCATACCGCCGCCGATCTCACCGGTCAGGCCAATCATCTGAGCGTGACCCTGGAGGCGGATATCGTCAAGCAGAAGCAGCCCACCAGCAATGGCGGCTATACCGCCATCGGCTTTGGCAAGACCGATGACCGCGTCACCAGCGAGCTGACCACCGACCATCCCATCGACCTGACCCGTTATCAGGTGATCAACACCTATCTGGGCCGGGTGGGATTGATCAATTCCGGTGGCGCGTCCACGGGTTCCGGCGATCTGGAACAGGCCGTGCGCACGGCGGTGATCAACAAACGCGCCGGCGGTATGGGCCTGATCTCCGGCCGCAAGGCGTTTCAGAAACCCATGAAAGAAGGCGTCAAGCTGCTGAACGCCCTCCAGGATGTCTATCTCAGTGACGACGTGACGGTGGCGTAGAGGGACGGAGAGACTGAGGGACTAAGAGAGGGAGAGACGAAGGGAAAAAGAAGCGTCGCACCTGACTGGAATCGGGTGCGACGCACTTTATGGTGGAAACGAGTTTGGATAGCATCTGTGCACGGTTTTACGGCCAAGTGCGTCGCACCTTTAAGCCAGGCGGCGGAGCATGTTAGAGGTGCGACGCACCCGTTCCAGGTCGGGGTCACCCGATGTTGGGGTTGATGACGAATTCCGGGGGGTCCATCATGTGCTGTTTGACGGCACACTGGTCCACGGCACGGACGACGGCGTCCTTGTATTTTTCGGGAAACTCTGCCGGCAAATTGACGTCTAGAGTAATGCGGCGGATCATGTGAGTCGCGGGGTCCATGTCCATGTTCTGGGTGATCTCCAGATCAGAGGTGTCGATACCCCTCTGTTTGCAAAAACTCAGCACATAGATGCCCGCACAGGTGCCGATGGACGCCAGAAACAGGGCGAACGGCGGCGGCGCGGTGCCGTCCTGATTGGTCTGGATGGTAAAGGGGCCATAGTTCGCGTCGACGCGATAGGTGCCCGGAAAGGTGATGTTTAACTCCACGACGGGTTCTCCTTTCTATTCGAGGGTTCCGTTTGTTTATAGATGGTATTGTTTATTCGATGGTTCAACGTTGAAAAAGATGCAGAGGGTTGTTTTTAGCGCGACAGCCTCACGCAAAGGCGCAAAGAGCGCAAAAAGACAACAAATAAAACTGTTTTAATATAAATATTGTATCGCTGCGTTGATTTTTATATCTGTTTGTTTTTCTTGGCGTGCTTGGCGTGCTTGGCGTGCTTGGCGTGCTTTGCGCCTTTGCGTGATATTTTTTAAAAAACCCAATCCAAACCACTCCCTATCTATACACCCACAATCCGATCAGGAGGCGTTACATGCGAACATCCGTGCTGTTGCTGCTGGTGCTGTTGACGGTTTCTCTGGTCTCGGGACAGGAGGAGACGCTGCTGCTGCGTTTTCCCACTCTCCATGACCATCAGATCGTCTTTGGCTATGGCGGCGATCTCTATACCGTGGCCGACACGGGGGGCATTGCCCGACGACTCACCACCCATGACGGCTATGAATCCTTTCCCCGCTTTTCCCATGACGGCAATCACATCGCGTTTACCGGACAGTATGACGGCAACACCGAGGTCTATGTGATGCCGGCCACCGGTGGCGTTCCCACGCGGCTGACGGTGTCGGCCACCCTGGGTCGCGATGCGATCTGGGACCGCATGGGACCGAACAACATCGTCATGGGCTGGTCGCATGACAACCAGCGCATCCTCTTCCGCTCCCGCATGCGCGAGTTCAACAGTTTCAAGGGCCATCTGTTCACCGTGGGACTGGACGGCGA
>CAYPUH010000021.1:16604-19502 GCA_964413725.1 uncultured Cytophagia bacterium | reverse complement strand
TCTATTTTCTCTCCGACCGCGGCGAGCAGAAACGCATGAATCTGTATGTCTATGACCTGGAATCCGGGAGTCTGCGTCGCCTGACAGATTTTACCGAATTTGACATCAAATTCCCCTCGCTGGGCGACGCGGCCATCGTGTTCGAAAACGGCGGTGCCCTGTATCGCTTTGATCTCGCCGACGAAGAGCTGCAGCGCGTGCCCGTGACCATCGCCAACGATCTGGTGATCCGGCGCGACAAGCTGGAAGACGTGAGCGACAAGGTGCGGCAGTACGAGATCGCACCGGACGGCAAGCGGGCGGTGTTTGGCGCCCGCGGCGAGGTGTTTACCGTGCCGGCGGAAAACGGTCCCACCCGCAATGTGACCGACACCCCGGCCATCCACGAACGCGCCGTCAAGTGGTCCCCGGACGGCAAGTGGCTGGCCTATATCTCCGACGCCACCGGCGAGACCGAGATCTTTATCCAGGCCGGCGACCGCAGCGGCAATCCCGTTCAGGTGACCCGCGATGCGGATACGTACAAGTTCAAACTGCAGTGGTCACCGGACAGCAAAAAGCTGCTGTGGTCGGATAAAAAGCTGCGCCTGCGCATGGTGGACATCCACAGCAAGCAGGTGAAAACCATCGCCACCGCCAAAGCGTGGGAGTATACCCAGTTCGACTGGTCACCCGACAGCCGCTGGGTGGCCTATACCCGGGTGGAGGAGGATACGAAGAACCGCATCTATCTCTATTCCCTGGAGCAGGACACCGCCTTTGCCGCCACCGAGGGGTGGTATGCCTCGGGGAGTCCGGAATTCGGATCCGACGGCGAGGTACTCTACTTTGTCTCCGACCGTCATTTCGAACCCACCTGGAGTCAGGGCGAGTGGTCACCTGCCTATCTGGATATGAGCCGTATCTTTCTGGTGACCCTGAACAAGAGCGTCGAGTCGCCCCTCAAGCCCCGGAGCGATGAAGTCGAGGTGACATCGGAGGCGGAATCCCAAACGGAAAAGGACGAGAACGCCAAAGACGATGATGTGACCGTAACCGTCGATCCCGACGGTCTGGCCGACCGCATCGTCGCCCTGCCGGTCCAGCCGTCGCGTTATCGTCATCTCACCTCGGTGGACGACAGGGTGTTTTACATCCGCAAGGGCTCGGATGAGAAAAAATCCCGGCTGTTGTCCTTTGATTTCGACAAACGCAAAGAGACCGACCACGGCGAGATCGGCGGATATGAGATTTCCGCGGACGGCAAAAAGATGCTGGTGGGCCGGAACAAGAGCTATGCCATCATCGACCTGCCCTCGGCCGAAATCAAGATGGACACCCCCCTGGATCTCGGTGACATGACGGTCAATCTGGACCGCCGCGCCGAGTGGCGGCAGATTTTCAACGAGAGCTGGCGGCATATGCGCGACTTTTTCTACGATCCCGGTATGCACGGTGTGGACTGGGACGCCATGCGCAAACAGTATGCCCCGCTGGTTGAGCATGTGGCACACCGGGCGGACCTGACCTATGTGATCGGCGAGATGATCGGCGAGCTGAACGTGGGTCACGCCTATGTGGGCGGGGGGGACATGCCCGACGTGGAGCGTATCAAGACCGGTCTGCTGGGCGCGCAGCTGGAACGCGATCCGGACAGCCGTGCCTATCGCATCACCCGTATCCTCGACGGCGAGAACTGGACCGATGACCGGCGCTCTCCCCTCACCGAGGTGGGTGTGGACGTCTCGGAAGGCGACTATATCCTGGCCGTGAACGGCGACGCGGTGTCCGGCATGAACAATATCTATACCGAGCTTATCAACACGGTGGGTGATCAGGTGACCCTCACCGTCAACAGCGAACCCAATGCTGAAGGCAGTCGCGAGGTCACGGTGGTGCCCGTCGCCGATGAGGCCGGGCTGTACTATTACAACTGGGTGCATGGCAACATCGAAAAGGTGAACGAGGCCACCGACGGCCAGGTGGGGTATATCCACCTTCCCGACATGGGCGCGCCGGGATTGAACGAGTTTTACAAATACTTTTTCCCGCAGCTGCGCAAAAAAGGCCTGATCATCGATGTGCGGGGCAACGGTGGCGGCATGGTCTCGCCGCTGATCATCGAGCGCCTGCGACGCGAGCTGGCCCTGTTCGATGTGGCCCGCAACACGTCGGTGAGCACCAATCCCTCGCAGATGCACTATGGTCCCAAGGTGACGCTGATGGACGAGTTCTCCGCCTCTGACGGCGATCTCTTTCCCTACCGCTTCCGCAAACACAACATCGGTCCGCTCATCGGCAAACGCACCTGGGGCGGCGTCGTCGGCATCCGCAGCTCCCTGCCGTTGCTGGACGGCGGCTATCTCTACAAACCCGAGTTTGCCAGTTTCGGCACCGAGGGCAAAGAGTGGGTGATCGAAGGCCGCGGTGTGGAACCCGACATTGTCGTGGACAACGATCCGGCCAAAGAGTACCAGGGCGTGGATCAGCAACTCAACCGGGCCATCGAAGAGATCCTGAAGAAAATCGAACAGCAAAAACCGGTGCTCCCCTCACCACCCCCCTATCCGGACAAAACACCGGAGCAAGAATAAGACAAAGGATGCGTCGCACCGCCCCAAGTGCGGTGCGACGCACTTTCCAGGCAAACCGTTTCTCTGTGCCCACTGGATATCATCCAGTGCGTCGCACCTTAATCCGCACGGGGGTGCGTGTTCAAGGTGCGACGCACCGTGTTTTGAACGGTTGTCTTTAGTTTCTCGGTTGCCTCCCGATTCCGGCTGAGGTGCGTCGCACCCGCCCACAGCGCGGTGCGACGCACTTTCTTTCCAGGCACACCGTTTCTCTGTGCACACTGGATATCATCCAGTGCGTCGCACCTTCATCCGCACGGGGGTGCGTGTTCAAGGTGCGACGCAC
>CAYPUH010000021.1:0-16504 GCA_964413725.1 uncultured Cytophagia bacterium | reverse complement strand
GGATTTGTTCCAGTGCGTCGCACCTTCATCCGCACGGGGGTGCGTGTTCAAGGTGTGACGCGGGTTGGTTTTTAACAATACAAACCGCAGAGCGCGCAGAGGACGCAGAGGTGATGGTCTCTTGTGATCCCTGCCTGCGCGATTGAATCCTCTTGTTCGAGGGGTAACACCTCTGCGACGATAACGATGTTTTCACAGCCGCTGAACCCTCCGCGGCTGTTTTTTTCTGTGACTCTCTGCAGTCTTTGAGCTCTGCGTTTGTTTTCATGCCTCTGGTTTGGCATAGAACAAAAACGGAACTGCAGGAAATAAAATCGCTCCCGGATTGTTTGACAGAAAAACGACATGTATCAAACACCCGGGAGCATATTATGAAACCGTTGACCGTTTTGCTTCTATTCTGTTCACTTATCGCCACCGGCGTGCGTGGCGGGGAGGTGGCGTTACAGTCGGGGCCCATGGTGGGGTATTCAGAGATGCGCGAGGTGTTGGTGTGGGTGCAGACCACGGGTCCGGCGCCGGTGCAGATGCAATACCGGGAACAGGGACAGGACGAGCCGGTGTATCGGACCCCGGCTGTGATCCCTGAAGCCGAAACCGCCTTTGCCGTCAAGTTGATTGCGGACCGGGTGGTGCCGGGGCGGGTCTATGACTATACCATCCTGATCGATGATCAGGCGATCGAGGTTCCCTATCCGCTTCGTTTTCAGACCCTGCCCTTGTGGCAGTGGCGTACCGATCCGCCGGCATTCCGCTTTGCCGTGGGCAGCTGTGCCTATGTCAACGAACCTCGATACGATCGTCCGGGGGACCCCTATGGCGGCGACTATCAGATCTTTGGACACATTCTCGACCAGACACCCGATTTTATGCTGTGGCTGGGGGACAATGTCTATCTGCGCGAGGTGGACTGGAACAGTCGTGCCGGTGTGTTCAAACGCTATACCCATACGCGGTCGCTGCAGCAACTGCAACCGTTGCTGGGGTCGGTGCACCACTATGCCCTCTGGGACGATCATGATTATGGGCCCAACAACTCGGATCGCGGATTCTGGAACAAAGAGACCACCCTGGAGGCGTTCGAGGCGTTCTGGGGCAATCCGTCGTTCGGCGTGCCCGGACATCCGGGGATCACCACCACCTTTGAGTGGGGTGATGTGCAGGTGTTTATGCTGGACAATCGCTATTACCGGTCACCGAATCGGCGCGAGACCGGCGAGCGGACGATTCTGGGGGCACATCAGATTCAATGGCTCATCGACAATTTGGTGAGTAGCCGGGCCACGTTCAAGGTGATTGCCATCGGCGGACAGGTGTTGAATCCGGCGGCCGGATCGGAAAACTATAGCCGTTTTCCGCAGGAACGCGCGCGACTGCTGCAGCGAATCGGTGAGGAAGATATATCCGGTGTGGTGTTTCTGAGCGGCGACCGGCACCGCACCGAGCTGTCGGTGATGCGGCGGTCGTATGACTATCCCCTGTACGAACTCACGGTGTCGCCGTTGACGGCAGGCGCCTATGACGGTCTGGACGAGCCCAACACCTTTCGCCTTCCCGACACCCATGTGCCGGAGCGCAATTTCGCCGTCATCGATGTCACAGGACCGCGCAAGGAACGGGTCCTGACCATGACCGTGATCGACGCAGACGGCGAGACACAATGGAGCCGCACCCTGCGGGCACAGGATCTGGAATAGAGGACCCAAGCGCGGTGCGTCGCACCCGTCCACAGTGCGGTGCGACGCACTTTGTTTTTTTCTCTTCGTCTCTCCGTCCCTTCGTCCCTCAGTCTCCCCGCTCCTCAGTCCCTCCGTCCCTCAGTCCCCGGCTCCCTCAGTCTCTGCTTTCTTTTGTTTCCTGTGCAAACGGCACCGGCAGGGGGGAGCGGACGTGCAGGTCGCGTTGCGGGAAGGGGATCTCGACGTTATGCTGGCGGAATTTGCGCACGATGGCGCAATTGATGTCCGAGCGGATGGGGTAATAGCGTTTGGGATTTTTCAACCACACCCGCAGGCGCATGTTCCACGAGGAATCGCCGAATCCGTCCAGCAGCACCTCGGGTTGGGGGGCATTGAGGACATCGGCGTGCTCTTCAGCCGCCTCCCGCAGGGCCAGCAGGACCGTGTCCAGGTTGGATTGATAGGAGACGCCCACCTTGATGTCCATGCGGATCTTCAGGTCGCCGTGGGACCAGTTGGTGACGCGGGAGGAGATGAATTCCGAGTTGGGCACGATGATGGAGATATTGTTCAGCGAGCGAATGGTGGTGGAGCGGATATTGATCTCCTCCACATCGCCCTCGGTATCGCCCACGGTGACGCGGTCACCGATTTTGATGGGCCGTTCGAACAGCAGGATGAGTCCGGCGACAAAGTTGGACGTCACGTTTTGCAGACCAAAACCGATACCCACGGAGAGCAGACCGAAAATGACGGCGAGTCCGCTCAGGTTGATGCCGATGACCTGAAAGGCGATGATGGCGCCGATGGCGACCAGGATATATTCGGTGAGACGGGTGAGGGTGTACTGGGTGCCGATGTGCAGGTGCAGTCGGGCAAAGATCCGTTTCATCAGGATACGGGCGACAAAGCGAGCCAGGAGGACAAACAGGGCCAGCGACACGGCAAAGACCAGCAGGGAGGTCAATGAGATAGGCGTTTGGTTGATGTGAAATATCGGTGACGTGGCCACGTTTTGTACCTGTTCGAGAACGTCCATCAGGTCCATAACTCCTCCTGGAGATTAGAGTGTTTGTCCTGTCTGTTATTCGACCCGGATCAACGGGGTCTGTTCAGGTCCCACCCGGCCGATGGTCCCGGCGTCGGTGACGCCGCTGGCGGCCAGCGTTTCGAGCAACCGTGAGGTTTTGTCCGCCGGCACGGCGATCAAGAGTCCGCCCGACGTCTGAGCGTCGTTGAGGAGCAACCGGCGCAACTCTGACAGGTCGTTCCGGTACTCGACATGAGGCGCGGTATAGCTGTGATTGTCTTGCGTACCGCCGGGAACCAGGCCGGTGCGGGCCCATTTCTCCACGTCGGGGAGAAACGGGATGGTGTCATCGTGCAGCACGGCGGAGGTGTGCGAGGCCCGCATCATTTCATAGAGATGTCCCAGCAGTCCGAATCCGGTGACGTCGGTGCAGGCGTGGACACCGATCTCCTGCATGGCCTCCGAGGCGGCCTTGTTGAGGGCGGTCATGGTGCCGGTGAGCCCTTTGGTGGCGTCGGGAGAGAGCACACCGCGTTTGAGGGCGGTGGAGAGGATACCGGTGCCCAGCGGCTTGGTGAGCACCAGGTCGTCGCCGGCACGGGCGGTGCTGTTGCAGACGATGCGGTCCGGGTGCACGCGACCGGTGACGGCCCAGCCGAATTTGGGTTCGGTGTCGTCGATGGTGTGTCCGCCCGGCACCGGGATGCCGGCCTCACGGGCGATATCCAGGGCACCGTTGAGAATGTCCCGCAGCACGGTGACGGGCAGGCGCTGACTGGGAAAGGCGACGATATTCAGCGCCAGCAGCGGCGTGCCGCCCATGGCATAGATGTCGCTGAGGGCGTTGGCCGCGGCGATCTGGCCAAAGGTATAGGGGTCGTCCACCACCGGGGTAAAGAAATCCACGGTCTGAATCAGGGCGGTGGTGTCGTCCAGACGATAGACCGCGGCATCGTCCGAGGTGTCGTTGCCCACCAGGATGTGATCGTCCGGCAGGGAAGGCATCTGGCTGAGAATGGACTCCAGCACCTGGGGACGCAGCTTGCAGGCACAGCCCATGCCGTGGGTATAGCGGGTGAGCCGGATGTCGGAGGCCTCTGTCGGGATCGTAGCCTGATCCGGGTCTCCGCGCAGGCGTCTGACCGTGTCGATGATCCTCGAGGCGGCGGTTTCGATCTCTTCCGGGGTGGTAAAGCGTCCCGGAGAGATTCGCAGGGTGCCCATGGCGATGGATTCCGGGATCTTCATGGCCGTGAGGACCGGGGAGAGGTCGACGCCCTCGCTGTGACAGGCGGCTCCGGCCGAGACGGCCAGGTCGTCGAGTTCGGAGATCAGGGTGTTGGCCTCGAGGCCGGGGAAGCTGATGCTCAGGGTGTTGGGCAGCCGGTGTTGCGGATCGCCGTTGACGCGGGCATCGGGGAGGGCGGTGGTGAGGGTGGACTGCAGCTGGTCCCGCAACCGTTGCAGGCGTTCGCTTTCGTGGGGCCATTCTTTCGTGACCCGTTCGGCGGCGGCGCCCAGGCCGACGATCTCGAGCACGTTTTCGGTGCCGGCGCGGCCGTTGTGTTCGTGGTCGGCGCCGTGGATGAGTTTTTCCAGCACCACGCCGGAGCGGACATAGAGGGCACCGATGCCTTTGGGGGCATAGAATTTGTGTCCGGCGATGGAATAGAGATCCACGCCCAGCGTTTGCATGTCTGTTTTTATTTTTCCCACCGCCTGGGCACCATCCGAGTGCACGAGAATGTCGTGTCGTCGGGCGATGGCGACGATCTCTTCGAGGGGCTGGATCGTGCCCACCTCGTTGTTGGCGTGCATGATGGTGATGAGGATCGTCTCCGGCGTGATGGCGTCTGCCACCGCCCGGGGATCCACGCGGCCGTTGCCGTCCACGTCGAGGGTGGTGACGGAAAAGCCCTGTGTCTGCAGATAGGCGCACACCTGCTCCACAGCCGGATGTTCCACAGCCGAGGTGATGATATGCCGGCCCCGGTGTTGTCGCGCCAGTGCGGCGCCCTTGATGGCGTGGTTGTTGGCTTCCGAGCCGCCGCTGGTAAAGATGATCTCCTCGGGCCGGACATTCAGGGCCGTGGCCAGCCGCTCGCGTGCCTGCTCCACCGCCTGTCGGGTGGTGAGGCCATAGCGATGCGTGCTGGAGGGATTGCCGAAATGGGTCTTGAGAAAGGGCAGCATCGCCTCGGCCACCGCCGGATCGACGGGGGTGGTGGCGTTATAGTCGAGATAGATGGGATCCATGGAGGTCTCCTGTGTCGCTGATGCGTAATATGCAATCTATTTTTCTGCGAATCAAGGGGGAAATGGATTGGGTGTTGGGTTGTTCATGTCTCACGCAAAGGCGCAAAGGGCGCCAAGACCGCAAAGAAAAGAAAGAAATATGTTAATTAAAAACAGTTGATTAAATCAAAAGATGGGTGTTTCGATTTTTATATGTTTTCGTTCTTTGTGTTCCCGGTGTCTTTGCGAGATCGCTTTTGTTGTCTTTTTTTTTGCGTTCGTTGCGTTCTTTGCGTCTTTGCGTGAGCTCTTTGCGTGAGGTGTCAATAAAATTCGAAAATATCACTTGACATGATAGGGTCAATATATTATATTCATGCACGTTCACGTACAAGTTAAAACAAAATGGATGTATAGGTATTATGGAAAAACAGGCTTATCTCTTGGAAGATGTGCTGGAGCGGGTGGGGGTCTCGGAGGAGGTGCTGGAGTCGTGGGAGGTGCGCAAGCTGGTGCAGCCGTTGGGGCGGACCGATGACGAGCGGCGCTTCTTTTCCGAGGCGGCGGTGGAGCGCATGGAGCAGATCAAACAGCTGATGGATCTGGGCTATGAGCTGGACGAGATTCAAAAGATCATCAAAAAGGTGGGGCTGCCGCGCGGTGGCGAGTCGGGACCTCACGAGGTGGACGATTATCTGACGGTGGGACAGCTGGCGGAAAAGGTGGGAGTGAGTCCGCGCACGTTAAAGCACTGGGAGGACAAGGGCATCATCGAGCCCGAGCTGCGCAGCGGCGGGGGATTCCGGCTTTACTCCAACAGCTATGTCACTCTGTGTCAGCTGATCCAGGATCTGCAGCTGTTCGGCTTTTCCCTGGATCAGATTCAGGCTCTGGCGCACCGCTATCGCATGTTTTTGTCCATGCAGGACAACCCCGAGCTTTACAGCAAGGCAGACAGCCAGTCCCGGCTGGACGAGATGACAGAGGAACTGGACCGTCTGAAATCCCGCATCGACTCGTTGCGGCAGGGAATCGATCGCTGGGACGATCTGCTGAAAAGGAAGCAAAAAGAGTTGGCCCAGCTGCACGCGCGCACTGGAAAGCGCCAGGAGGACGCCTAGGCCGTCCTCTTCCGGTCCGGACCGGCGAGATCCGGACGTACCCGTCGTCCCTGCCTGCGGGCATCGGGCGACTCACCTTTTTTTTCCGGAGACTCGATATGACTTCACGATGGCTCATCACCGGCGACTCGATATCCAAAGGAATCGTCTTCGACCCGAACCGCAACCGCTATGTGATGTTGCGCGACAACTATGTGCGTCTGGTCTTTGATCATCTGAACGGATCCATCGCCAATGTGGCCCGCTTTGGCAACACCATCGGCCGGGGCGTGCAGCGACTGACGCGGGACGTGTGCAAACACCGGCCGGACTATGTCCTGTTTGGATATGGCGGCAATGACTGTGATTTCGACTGGGAGGCGGTGGCCCGCGATCCGCATCGGGATCACCAGCCCAAAACCGAGCTGAACCGTTTCCGCGATCAGCTCGCCTCCAGTGTGTCGGAGCTGCAGGCGCGCTCCATCGCGCCGGTGCTGATGACGCTACCGCCGCTGGAGCCGGACCGTTATTTCCAGTGGATCACCCGTGACGACCCGACAAAGGCGGAGCGCATCCTGATCTGGCTCAAGTCCGTGGCGCGCATCTACTGGTGGCAGGAGCGCTACCATTCGGTGATCACTGGTATCGCCCACAGCACCGGCGCCCTGCTGGTGGACATCCGCGCCGCGTTTCTGCAGCAACCGGAATACGACGATCTGATCTGTATCGACGGCATTCATCCCAACCCACAGGGACATCGCCTGATGGCTCGGGCGTTCCTGGACACCTTGCGCGAGCGGCAAGCCGACCTGCTCAAACCCGCGTCCACACCGGGAGTGTGTTCCTGTGGCATGACATAAAAAAAGGACCACTTTTCTTCCATGAGAGAAGCGGCCTGAAAGAGTGTGCGGCGAGACCCGTTTTCCGGCACCCCTACTTCTCATAACCGGTAGCGGGCTCTAGGATCCGTCCAGCAGTTTCCGAGCGATTTCCGCATCTTTTTCCGTCAGCAAAAGTTTGACCCCGCCCACCGCCATCATCAAATGCTGCCGCAATCCCCCGCAATCATCAGTCGAGATTTCGACCCGGATATCGGGATGTTCCCACCGACCCTTGTCCAGCGCCACAATTGAATGGAAAAAAGTGGAAAAATTGTGAAAACAATTGTATTTGGCTGAATAATGTTGTAGGTTGTGGCGTATAGTGCTATTTGATGAGATTATTGTTCTGGGAGGGTGTTATGGACAATCTGATGACACTGGAAGAGGTGGCAGCCTATCTTCGTGTGTCGGAGCGGACGGTCAAAGAGTGGGCGTCGGCGGGAGAGTTGCCGGGGGGCAAGCTGGGGGGGACGTGGCGGTTCAGAAAGCAGGAGATCAACAACTGGCTGGACTGGAAGCTGACGCCGCACAAGCACAGCAAGCATCTTTCTTTTGACTATTCCCCGGAAACGTTGCTGGATCCGTCGCGAATCTATCTGACCGATGTTGACTCCAAGACAGAGTTGTTGAATGTTCTCGTCGACAAGGCGACTATGGTGCCGGGTGTGACCAGCCGGGAGGAGATCGCGGATGCGTTGTTTAAGCGGGAAGCCCTGATGAGTACAGGAATCGGCCTGGGTGTGGCGGTGCCGCATGTGCGGCTCAACAATGTACATGGGTTGAATGTTTTCATGGCGGTCAACAAAACAGATATCACCGATTATGATACCCTGGATGACAAACCGGTGAGGGTCGCCCTGTTTTTCGTTGTCGGCCGCAACCAGCATTCGGAATATATCAAGGCGCTTTCGGTGCTGGCACAAATCCTGAAGAACGATCTCATTTTCAAGCAGATTCTCGATTCCGACGATGCCGCTCAGGTGTACACCTGTTTCAACCAGGTGGGAGGTCAGTAGTGAGTTCAGGTGTATTTCTTTTATTCGGTCTGGGTATTCTGGGGGGAATTCTGAGCAGCAGTATTCTCAAGCAGCTGCGAGCCCCTCAGGTCCTCGGCTATCTGGTTGCCGGCGTGATCGTGGGGCAGAGTGGTTTGCAGTGGATCACCCTTGCGGACATTGAGCATTTAAGTACATTCAGTGTTTTTGCCCTGGCGGTGATCGGTTTGTTGGTGGGGGCGGAAATCAAGGTGTTGGATTTCAAACGCTATGGTCGACAATTCATGACCATTCTTTTTGGAGAGGGTCTATCCGCGTTTCTGTTGGTCACGAGTCTCGTCACTGCCGTGCTCTACTGGGTGGTGGGGTCCTGGCATCTGGCGCTGGCCGGAGGTGTCGTGTTTGGTGCCATATCCTCGGCCACCGATCCGGCATCGACTCTGAGCGTGTTGTGGGAACAGAAATCGGCCGGACTGTTTACCACCACCATTATCGCCATCGTCGCGCTGGATGATGGTCTGGCATTGTTGTTGTATGGTCTGGGGTCGGGTGCGGCGCAGGTGCTGGCCGCCTCAGCCGAGGTTTCTGTGTTGAGCGAGATCGGACATGTGGTGTTCGAGATCCTGGGTTCTCTGGTCATCGGCGTGCTGGCGGGTCTGGTGGCCACGTGGCTCATGTCCAGAACCACGAGCACGGACAACAGTCTGATGATTCCCCTGGGATTTTTTCTGTTATCGATTGCCCTGTCCAGTCAACTGAAACTGGACGTGGTGATGACGGCCCTGACGGTGGGCATCGTCATCTCCAACCGGGCCCCGCACGATTCGGAACATTTTATAAAATTTATCAAAGTATTGGCAGCGCCGGTTTACGTGTTGTTTTTCCTGCTCACCGGTGCGCGGCTGTCGTTGGCCTCGATGCCGGGCTGGCTGTGGATCATCGTGTTGTTGTTTGTCCTGGGGCGTTCTGTGGGCAAGATCGGCGGGGCTTATATGGGCGCGAATTTGTCCAAAGCCGGATCGTCGGTCAGACGCTATACCGGTCTGGGATTGTTTTCCCAGGGGGGTGTCGCCATCGGTCTGGCGGTGATGGCCGGGCATCATCTGGACACCATTCCTCTCGCCTCTGGTTTTTCCCTGAGCGATGCCATCATCTCGGGCATCGCGGCCACGACCTTTCTCTTTCAGCTGATGGGACCGGCGGCGGTCAGTCTGGCCGCCCGATGGTCCGGTGAGGCGGGGCTGAGGATTTCGTTTGACGATCTGCTCGAGTCCAGGTCCGTCTCCGAGGTCATGCCGAAAGAAAAGCCAGCCCACATCCTCCCCGAGAACGCCACCGTGACCGAGGCGGTGGACATGTTTTCAGTCTCCGATGCCGATCTGTTGCCCGTGACCGATGAGCACGATACGCTTCAGGGGATCGTGACTTTTGAGAGTATTCGTCAGATTCTGGCGGAAGCGTCTTTCTGGAAATGGTCCCTGGTTGTGGATGTGATGAATTTTGAAACTCTTGCCATTCCTCCCACCATGAAACTTGAAGAGGCCTTTCGTATCGCCCGCAATAAGGGCCACTTTCAGATCCCGGTTACCGAAAACGGCAAGCTGGTCTCGCTCCTCAATGTCCGCGATGTGGAAAACCGGCTCCGAAAAGAACTGCTGGAGAAACAGGAAGCGGTATACGCCTCCTGACACCGAGTCCAATCCGGTTGAGAGGCCGTATTGTGGATTCGATAGCGTTATGGATTCCGGATTTTATGTTGGCATTACAGCTTTAAAATTGTGATGTCGAGTTCCTGTCCGGCATCCAGTTCGACGATCATGGAATCGTCTTTCCAGATAATTCCCTCTTCCGGCGCCGTGGGTTCTGCCACCATGCGGCCGTTCATATGCAGCGAATAGTCATAGTGCGGTCGCGGAAGGGTCAGCGATCCGGATACCGCAGCCGGTAGGCTGACAGAGATATCCAGACGCTCGTCATCGCGTTGCCAGCCCATCTTGATATTCCCGTGCGGGGTGGGAATACGACCGCTGGCCCACTCGAGATCCACGAACTGTGGCGTGATATCCACCCGCTTAAATCCGGGTTGCACCGGACTGACGCCCAGCTGATATCGACTCATAAAGTAGGTGGGAGCCGACGACCAGGCATGACAATGACTGCGTGTGGGCACATCCACTTCAAAGCCGGGAAAGGTTTCCCAAAAGGTGGTGGCGCCGGCATCGAGCATGAATCCCCACTGGCTGCGAATGATCTCCAGCATCTCGTCAAAATGGTGTTCCCGGGCCAGCATCTCCAACAGGTAGAACATGGCAAAGGGACTGCCAAAGGTGACCATATCCTCCGGGGGCTCGGTGAGATACGGTTGTATGATACGCGCCCGTTCCGGTGGTGCCACGTCGTATAACAGCGCCAGGGTGTTGGTCTGTTGGCTGACCACCTCACTGGGGGTGCCGTCATCATGAATACTGTCGATATAGCCCTTCTTCTCGTCCGACCACAGCACTTCATTGATTCGCCGGATCAGCCGATTCCGAAACTGTTGCCAGTCCTGTTGGTCTGAATCCTTGCCCAGTTCACCTGCCAGCCGTTCGGCCCGTCGCAGGGCTTCCACCAGAAAGAGGTTGTTGTGGGTCACCAGTTCATGATCCCAGTCCATTCCGGCCCAGTCGAACATGTTCCAGGCCTTGATTTTCATCAGTCCAGTGTCGTTCTCGCAGAATCCCTTGCAGGCCTCGAGGGTCCGGGTCACGGCCGGATAGATCTCGTGCAGGAAGAGGGTGTCGCCGGTGGCCATCCAGTGCTCTTCGACCATCTGAATCCACAACAGGCTCCACGCTGTCAGGATATTTTTCCAGGCACTGGGGACCTGGGATTCGGGGAGTGGGCTGTTATACAGCGACTGTGCCGGCAGGGTGGCGCACCGTCGGACCAGCGGCCAGGCGCCGTAGGCCGAGTAGGCGATGAGCGCTTCATTGCGGGCATCGCCCACCCAATAGGTCTGTTCATAGGTGGGACAGTCGGTAAAGGTGTCTTCCATACAACACAACAGGGTATAGCGTCCCACCCGCCAGATCTCGTTGAGGCGCATATCGGAGCAGGAAAAGGCTCCTTCTTCGACGGCGGGATAGGTGGACAGCCGGGTGTTGAGCGTGCGGATCCGCAGGGGGTGGGTCAGGTTTCTCAGGTTTAAGGCGATATAGCGGTAGCCGCGGCGCCATTCGGTGATATAGCTCTGCCGGCCGGCGCGTGTGATATAGCGAAAGGCATTGCGGTTGCTATAGGTCTCCTGCCGAACGCCATCATTGATCGCTTCAAAGCAATTGAAATCGAGTATCTGTCCGTCGGCGGCATCCACCTCGAATTCCGTGTATCCGACGACCATTCGGCCGAAATCGATCAGGATTTCCACATCTTCTTCCGAGGGGTCGATCACGGTCCACTCTTCGGTATCGGACAGCAGATGATGCGCGTCTTTGATGGCCGGTGTTCCCGGGCGGGTCTGTTGACCAAAGCAGACATTCCACACGTCGGTTTCTATTTCCTCTTGGCCGGCAGATGTCATCGTCCAGAGGTCCCGGACCTGTTGCAGTCCTTCAAGGGTCGTCAGCTCTCTCGCCTGTTGTTCGGCGCGTTCCGGATCGGGGTCCAGGGGACCGACGATGAGCCATTTGCCCTTGCCGTCAAACGGCGCCCGGATGGAGACCGGCTGTTCGGTTTCCAGGGCGAGGGTGAATTCGTCATAGTGGTGATTGCCCACCAGGCTGGCCACAAAGAGGTTCGCCCCCTGTTCGAGTTCAATGTGCACCGGCTGTCTGCTGGGGTGATCCACGAGAGTCTGATTGAGGGTCCACGGTCCCAGCAGCATCGAGTATTGGCGGGGCAGTCTGGCAGACTGCCGTACCGGGCTGTGAATTTCGGTGACGATTATGCCGCGATAGTCCTGTCTGTTGCTGGAGATATCGCCGGGTTGCAGCGTCTCTTTGACATCCACGGTTTCCACGAGCCGGGGAGCGCGGACATAGGAGGTCTCGGCGATGCGGCTCGGCTGTACCGGCGTTCGCGTGAGAAAGGGGATGGTCCGGGGCTCCAGTTCTGTCCACGGCGGGGTTCCCACGGGACCGATCTCGCGCGCGTTTGACCATGTCGTGTCGTCGAACCCGGGTTCGGTCCAGCCGAGGTGTTGCCGTCGGGCATCGAACTGTTCCTCGAACGGCATCTGGCAGCTGATACGGGGTGTAAGAGCTTCAAAGGCGGGGTCATGCGTCGCACGCCATTGATGATTCGAGCCGATCGACCGGACCGTGCCGTCGGTCTCCATATCGATCTGGCACAGCAGAGCCGGTCGGCCCGGAATATATTGAAACGTCCCTTTGCCATAATGCACCACGCGAATGGCCAGGGTGTGGGTGCCGGGTGTGAGCCGGGACAGGATATCGTACCGGTCGTATTGCTGATGATGGGGAAAACTGCGTGCGGGGCCATCGCCCAGCCACTCGCCGTCCAGATAGAGACGGTATCGGCTGTCGGCGCTGATGTACAGGGTGCCGGAGGTGATGGATTCCGGGACCTCAAAGGTGTGTCGGGCCAAACATCTTATATTTTTGGAAAACGGGGATTTGTTTAGCCAGATCCAGTGTGCTTTCCAATCCGGAGCGTTCAAGAGTGTGCCTCCTTGGCGGTTAGATCGTTACGACAAGTGGTTCCTGTTGATACGATTATTTCATACCGACCCGAGCGGCCATGGCGATGGGGTCCCATACGGGCGAGCTTTCCGGGATATAGGCCAAGTCGGTGAAGGCGAGTTGTTGGGTTGTAAATTTGGCGGCAATGGCTGTGGCCAGCGTGTTCAGGCGTCGGCCGACGCCGTCTTCTCCGGTCATAAACGCGCCCAGAATCTGTTGTGTTTTATCATCGATGACCAGGGCCACATGGGTGTTGCGGTTCTCCTCGAGATAACCGGACCGGCTGTCATGCGTGATCGTGGTGAGACGCGGGCAAAACCCCGCCTCTCCGGCTTGTTCCAGGGTCAGGCCGGTGGATCCGGCTTCAATGTCGAACAGTCGTACCAGAGAGGTTCCGAGGACGCCCGGAAAGGAGAGTCGTCCGCCGGCGACCCGGTCGCCGGCCACCCATCCCTGTTTGGCGGCCACGCCGGCAAAGGGCGTCCAGACCGGTTTGCCGGAGACCCGATGTCTGGATTCGCAGCAATCGCCGGCAGCAAAGACGTTCAGGCGCTTGCTCTGTTGGCGGTCGTCCACCTGGATGGCGCCGGTGTGCGGAGAGAGTGGAAGTCCGGCAGCACGGGCCAGTTCCACCTGGGGCCGGATGCCGGCGGCGACGATGACAAGGTCGGCAGGTAATGGACTGGAGGTGTTGGACAGCGTGACCTGACGGATGAGCCCATTGGATTCGTCACACCCCGCGACCGTGGTGTTGAGGATCAGTTCCAGGCCCCGGTTTGCGAGATACCCCTGCAGGTGTGTAGAGATCTCTGAAGGATACCCGGGAAAGAGGGAGGAGGCCTGTTCCACCACCCGGACCGTGATGCCGCGACGCGTGAGGGCTGCGGCGAATTCGAGTCCGAGAAAACCGGCTCCCACCACCACGGCACGTTGAACGGTGTGGTGCTGAAGATAGCGCATCAGTCGTTCGGCATCGTCATAGGATCGGATGGTAAAGGCGTTTGTGGCCGTCTGCGGAACGGCATCGAGGGTCACCGCTGTGGCGCCGGTGCAGAGGATCAACTTGTTAAAGGATACAGTGCTCGTGGTCCCGCTGTCCAGATCGGTCACCGAGAGTTGACGTTTGATGCGGTCGATAGCATCTACCCGGTGTCGCAGGCGGACGTGAAATCCCCGTCGTTTCAGGATCGTGTCCGGATCGGCACCGGCGAGAGGCAAAGCCTCCACCGAACCCGAAACAAGAAAAGGCAAACCGCAGGAGGCATAGCCGGTGTGAGCGGATTGTTCATAGACCACCACCTCCCAGTCCGGTTGCTGCCGTTTGATGCGTCCGGCAGCGGCCAGTCCGGCATCGTTGCCTCCGACAATCGCAATGGTCTGCTGTTGAAAGGCCATATCAATCGAGCTCCGCTTAAAGTTGAGTGACGCGCGCCTCGCGTCGGGCGCGCTCGGCGGCGAATACCATGAGATGCGACTCCAGTGTTTCATCCGGCCCGGACAGGATGAGACCGGGATTCTGTTCGGCCACGGCCTGAACAAACGCATCCATGAGCGCGTAATCCCCCCCGCCGTGTCCGCCCAGCAGGGTGCCGTCGGACTCGGTAAGGGATACCGAATGGGGCTCATCGGTCAGAAAATCCAGCCATTCGATATGATGACCATCGCCATAGAGTTCCCCCCGGGTGCCGAACAGTCGGGTGCGACGGTGATCGGCGCGGGTGAATGCGACCATGGTAAAAGTCGCGGCGATCTGATTCTGAAATTCCATATTGACCACTTGATGGTCGACAACGTCGTTGTCCGATGTATAGACACAGCGTCCATAGGGACCCGATTTCAGCGCCTGCATGACCCCGTTTTCCGAGACATCCGGGGTCAGAACCTCTGTCGGCCAGCCGGTATCCCCGTTTTTGACGCGGTCCAGGTAGATCTGCAGCGCTGAATAGGGGCATTCAGATTGCACGGCGCAGGTGACGCATCGGTCAGATGCCCCCTCGGGTTGGTTTTCAGGCCGGAAATGGGTCAGCGAGCCGAACGAGCTCAGCGATCGACAGGGTGAGTTTGCCACATACCGAATCCAGTCGAGATCGTGACAGGATTTGGCCATCAGCATAAAGGTCGCCTGTTCTTCTCGGCGCCAGTTACCGCGGACATACGAGTGAGCATAGTGCCAATAGCCCACCGGCTCGAGATGCTGGATACCGATCAGGTCGCCGATGATACCCGATTTCAACAAGTCCATCAGTTTTCGGGTATAGGGAGTATAGCGAAGTACGTGGGCAACCGAAACGATGATCCGGTTTCGTTTTACCGCCTCTACAATGCGGCGGCACTCTGCTTCGGTGGGTGCCATGGGTTTTTCCAGCAGCATGTCATAGCCCATATCCGCCAGGGCCACTGCGGGCTCGGTGTGCATCTGATCCTGAGTGGCGATGATCACCGCATCCGCAAATTTTGCTGTCTCTGTGAGATCTTTCCAGTCCCGATATCGTTTCTCTTGAGGCAGATCAAACTGATCGCCAAGGGCGTTTCGATAGAACTCCCGGGGTTCAGCTACACCGACAATTTGGGCACGTTCCGGATGTCGGGCGGCGAACTGAGCATAGGCGGTTCCCCGGTTCCCGGCTCCGACAATCACAATGTTTACAGGTTTCATGGCCGTCCAGAGGGTTATAGATACCATCGAATCCGCAGGAGGGATGATGGTATCGAAAGATTTGGTTTTATCCGTTCGGGGTTATTGGGTGTTCAGGGTTCCGATCTGTTGCCAGTCCGGAGCCGGTGTTAACACCACGGCAATATACAACTGACCGTCCGGCAGAGACGCCTGCGAGTGACTGGCTTTAAGATCGGCATGGACATGCTCGGGATCCAGTTTGTACATGGCGCCGGTGATGGCGTCCACAGCCAGACCCACAAAGCCACCGAAAAGGATATTGCCGGCGATCCAGCCGCTCACGTCGCGGGAGAGCGCGAGCTGATAGGGTTCATAGCCGTGGAGGGAGATTTCGATCAGGTGTTTGTCATTCCGTTCCAGCTCGGTGATGATCGGCGTTTCGCCAATCACCAGTCCGTCCACGTTGACGGTTGCGTTTGTGGGTGAACTCGAGATACTGACATGTTGTGATGATCCGTGGATAATGGTGGCGCATCGAATACTGCCAAGCGCGATAATGATGATGAGCAAAAGTCCCAGTCTACGCGACATGCTGACCTCCGAAAGAGTGATCAGGTATTTACGTTTGACTCTGTGTCCGGAATCTTGTTTGTACGATTTATATTTTTATAGACCATCAAAACGGCGACGGTGTTCACTGCCATAGGCCCAGGCTTCATCCAGGAATGCCTCGATATTTTCGAACGGTGTTCCCGAGACGATACCATTCCCTGCCGCGAGACACAATCCGCCATCGGGACGGTCAAAGATGTCGATGAGGGAGCGGACATGCTGTCTAACCTGATCCGGATCGCCTTCGGGCAGGATGTGTTGCACGTCGATGCCGGCAAGAAATGCGAGTCGGTCGCCATAGCGTCTGACACAATCCACGGCATCCATGGTTCCCTGTTGTACGGGATGAAAGACATCGACGCCGGCTTGGATGAGATCGGGCAACAGGAGAGTATTGTCGCCGCAGCTATGCAGCCACCAGTGCAGATCGTGTCGCTTTAGGTGATCTCCCAGGCGGTTGTAATAGGGTTTGATGAATGATTTAAACAGATCCGGGCTCATCATCGGTCCGGTCTGCTGGCCCAGATCATCGCTGGTAAAAAAACCGTCGATGTCAAATTCCCGTACAGCTCGTTCGATATAGCCGCAATAGAGTGTGCACAGGGCGTCATGGAGTCTGTGGACCTGTTCCGGAGCGAGGTGATAGTCCATCAGCAAATTTTCCATGCCCCGG
>CAYPUH010000020.1:24117-27824 GCA_964413725.1 uncultured Cytophagia bacterium | reverse complement strand
CAAGACAGTGGATCTATTGTTGGCCTCACTTCGAGACGGTTCCGAGACGGGACCGGCGCGAATCTCCGGTCAGGTTCTGACGGCCTTTGGAGAATCGGTGGAGCTTGATATCCTGAGCAATGTTGTCCGATCGGGGGATAGACCCTACCGATTGCTCATCTTTCTGCCTTTGGGGCAGCGAACGGTGAAAGGGGATGCGGAAGAATTTGCTCTGGAATTACTCTCTTCGGTCTCTCATATCGATTGGCATGGTACAGTATTTAGAGAGGAACTGAAGAAGGTACTCTTGACGATTTTGGCAGAACTGGGTGGTAGAGGGGTTGTGCTTGAATGGGACCACGATGAATCCTTTTCATTGGGTGTGGATAAACAACCGATTCCGGAAAACACGATTGACTGGCTGATGCGAGTCACTGAATCGGTTGTAAATACACATCAATCACACTTTGTGCAGGATGCTCGTACTCAGCTGTCTGAACCCATCGATCGTGAGACAGCGGAAGCGCTGCGCTGTCATTCATTTGCAGTGGTTCCATTATTGCGTCATCAGGATGTGATAGGCCGACTGATTTTTATTTCTGATCGGGAGCAAGCATGGTCGGAGTCGAAACAAAAGCAGTTATATTTTTCAGTCTATGTGGTTGAATTCGTGTTACGGTTGATGGAGCAGGAATCCGTCCGAAATCAGTTACACGACCAGATTCGTGCTCTTTTTAAAATAGCCCGGTCCGTTGTCAGCAGTAAAAACCTTGCGACTCTGGTGGAGGAGGTTGCCGGCACATTGCGATCCGTTGTGTCCTTTGATTATTTTTCATTAAGCCTGTTGAATAGTCGGGATCAAAGCACCAGTTGTTACGATCTCGCCACGAACGAGGTGAACGCATTTTTCCCAGAGGCAGTTCACCTCGATCTCCGGGAGGGGGAGACGTTGGGCTGGATCCGCAGTAACCGGGCAACACCGGTAAAACTGCGACGGTCCAGATTGCCGTTTTCCCTGCCCTCACATACGAGTGTGCTGTTACTGGAGGGAGAACGGTATCAGGGAAATCTGGCGTTGGGTCGTGTGGATGATGTTCCCTTTGACACTCAATCGATTCGTTTTCTGAAACAACTGACAGCGCTTCTGACGAGCCGGTTGACAAGCCTGACAGTAAAGCAAGAGAGCTTTGGACCCCTGAAGCAGTTCTTAAATGCCAGTTGGTCCGCATTTGAATCCCGGAATGTTGAACATCTTTTGAAATCGGTAAAGACCGTTGCAGAAACGTTTTTCGATTTGTCGTCATGTGTGTTGGTTGAAGCTGATGATCCATTGACGGTTATTCCCGGGCGGTTTCGATCCGAAGTGGATCCCGTCAAACTGGTTTCCTGGAATCAACGATGGGAGACGCGCCGACAGCCAGAGATTATCAATACCTTTGACCTTTTTGTAGAGGTGTTCGGGTCGCAGGAGCAATCCCGCACTGAAGACTCGATGGAATTCATTCCGGTGTCCATTCTTCCGCTTTTTAATCGCAGTGGTGTATGCACGGCCTTTCTGAGAATGAGTCGGGAACGTCCTTTTGAACCCTGGGAACGTGAGGTGATGCAGTGGCTGGGACATCAGTTACAGGTCTCTCTGGATAAAGCCGAGGGTGTTCATCAGGATCTGGAAGAAATGCGGGGATTCACCGCAACGGTCATTCATGATCTCAAAACCCCGCTTCAGAGTATTAAGAGTTTTCTTTCACTGCTGTTTGATGAAGGAGAGGATGACGATTCGGAACGACGGGAATACTATATTCAACGAGTTCGCTCCAATGTACAGCATCTGGAGAGTTTCGTTCAAGACCTCCTGGCCGGTTATCAAAGCGACTCTGAGAGGTACAAAGCAATACCAATTGATCTGCACGAGGTGATAAAAGAAGCACTGGAGGCGGTGGTACCAGAGCAAGTGGAGGTGAGTGTGTCTGCCGATCTTCCTGCCTGGTGTGCCAATCGCTTGGAGATCAAGCACGTGTTTGTCAATCTGTTCACCAATTCCGTGGAAGCCATGAAGGAGCAAAAAAAACCGCGGTTGGAGATCGGGCTGATGCCGCCGGCAGACGTTTATATTCATGATAATGGTTGCGGGATCGATCCGGAACAGCAGCAATCTCTGTTCAACAGGCCGGCCACTCAACAAAACCAGCCCAGTGATTCTCACCACGGCATGGGATTGGTGGCAGTGAAACGAATGGTGCAAAAATACGGCGGGCAAATTCGAGTCGAGTCAGAGCCTGAAGAGGGCACGATGGTCGTGATTCGGCTTCCTCAATCACCCTAATGTGATACAAGCGGTGTGATGATCGTTGCGATCGATCGTTGTACTGACGATAAACAGGCCAGAATTCCATGTCCCATCAGATATTAATCATAGAAGACAATCCGGAACAAGCCCGCTTGATGCAGGAGATATTGCATCGAAGTTCCCAATCGTATCTTGTGGATGTTCGACATGACGCCGAAACCGGTCTCGACCAACTTGACCGGGAATCCTACGACGCGGTACTGCTGGACTATCATCTGGGACCCAAGACCGGTATCGAGGTTCTTCAGGTCATCAAAGAAAAACAACCCCAGCTACCAGTCATCATGGTGACGGGCCAGGGGGATGAACGTATCGCCGTACAGGCTATGCGGGAGGGGGCCTATGATTATATCGTCAAAACCCGTGATTATCTGGATTTGTTGCCCCGGGTACTGGGAAGGGCGATACAGGAACGCCATCTTTCTTCGCGTTTAAAACAGAGTGAACAACGCTATTTTGCCCTGTTCGACAAGGCCAGTGTCGCGATACTGATCGCGTCTGCGGATGATTATCGATTGCTACAGGTCAATAAAAGTGCTGAAGAATTGATCGGCCTGCCCGCCAAGAATTTGTTGGATTATACATTTCTCCAATTGTGTTCAAGACGGTCCAGGGAACCGGTTTATGCATTTATTAACGAGATACATGAAAAGGGACAGGCCAGTACCGATCGGATCGTTCTACTACGGGTGAATCAACAACCTGTTCCCAGTGATGTGAATGGGAGCTTGGTAGAGATTGGAGATCGCAAAGTACTGCAGCTTTTTGTTCGCGATATCAGCGAAACCGTCAAAATGCAAAAGCAGGTTTTACTCAGTCGACAACGTCTGGTTTCTGTTTTTGATGGTATCACCGATTTGATATCGGTTCAGGACCAGGAGCACAATTTGATTATGGGCAACAAGAGATATTCCGAGTTTGCACACCGAAATGTGACCACCGTAAATGGTGAAAAATGTCACAGAGCGCTTTTTGGTCGGAATGTGCCATGTGAGAATTGTCCCGCTCCTGAGACTTTTAAAACCAGAGATTCGAAATTTGTTGAAATCTTTCATCAGGGCCGTACGTTTCATATATGGACTTATCCTATGGCCGGTTTGGATGGAAAGCCCGAATTCTTGGTGGAATATGCCAAAGACGTAACCGAACAAAAGGAAATCGAGAAACAGCTGATAAAATCTGAAAAACTGGCCAGCATTGGTTTGTTGTCATCGGGTATCGCTCATGAATTGCGTAACCCACTCAATATCATCGAAACAGCGCGATATTCGTTGGAGGATGCACTTGACAGTGAAAAAGAGGATGTCACAAAACGTCTTACGCTGATCAAAAAGAACGTGAGGCGTGCATCGGTCATTATTGATAATCTGTTGCAGTTTTC
>CAYPUH010000020.1:0-24107 GCA_964413725.1 uncultured Cytophagia bacterium | reverse complement strand
TTCCAGGCATTCGCCCTTTGAGAAGGAGCCGGTGGATGTCTCCAAGCTTATCGACAACACGTTATCCCTGCTGGATAAGGAGATTGGGATACGAAATATCTTTATCAAGAAGCATGACGATGGGGTGGCCAGGGTTTTCTTTAGCCTGGATTCTTTAAAACAGGTTTTTCTCAATCTTATTCTCAATGCCGTACAGGCGATGCCGGAAGGAGGCACCCTGAGTATCAAAACGGATCTGTCGAGAGATGGAAACTGGGTTTATATTCATTTCATCGATACCGGTGTGGGCATATCCGAGGATAACCTCAAGCATATTTTTACGCCCTTTTTCAGTACCAAGCTGGAGCATGGTGGAACGGGTTTGGGCTTGTATCTCTCGTACACCATACTCAAGCGAGAAGGTGGCGATATATTCGTGACCAGTCATGAAAACGAGGGTTCGACGTTTATGATCAAAGTTCCGGTGGCCAACGATACGGATGTTCCCTTTCGATCCCAACATGGAAGCCGGGAATATTGATGTGGTGAGACCGTGTCCATAAAGGTTCTTGGCACGCAACACCGGATAGAACGACCTGTCGGACTTCTATATTGACAATATGATTAATATTCTTTAAATTAACCTTAATTTTTAAACCAGTTTGGGATAGACGGGCTGATGCAGACAGCAAATCTATTAAACTTGAAGACCATATCCGCCCCTGTTCAAGCACAGTTATCCGCTTTTGAGGATGCATTTCAAAACGTTTTGCATTCAAAAGTACCCTTGGCAGAGGAAGTGGTTCGGTATATCAGTGATTTGAAAGGCAAACGGTTTCGGCCGATGATATTGTTCCTCAGTGCGGCTCTTCACGGAACAATCAACGACAAAACCATGTCCGCCAGTCTGCTGATGGAATTATTGCATACCGCTACTCTGGTTCATGATGACGTGGTTGACAATTCTGTGCTTCGCCGGGGGGCTCCAACTGTAAATGATTTATGGAACAACAAAATCTCTGTTTTGGTGGGAGATTTTTTGTTTTCTCGAACGTTGACCACACTGTTGGATCTTGAAGATCAAGAGGCATTAAAGATTTTTTCAAACACTGCCGAATTGATCACAGAAGGCGAGCTTTTGCAAATCGAACGGTCACATGATTTTGAAATGGACGAGACGACTTATTATGATTTGATCCATAAAAAAACAGCCTCTTTAATTGCCGCATCCTGTCAGCTGGGGGTACTAACTGTCGGCGGACGTCGGCAAGATCAGCTTCGACTGGCTAAATACGGAGAGAATCTGGGCATGGCCTTTCAGATTCGGGATGATCTTCTCGACTATATGGGTAACAGCCGGGATATGGGAAAACCCACGGGGAATGATATCCGGGAAAAAAAGATCACCCTGCCGCTGATTCATGCCATCAACATCGCTTCACGTACAGACCGGGAACGGATTCTGGATATGCTGGAAGAGGGTATCCGTACGGATCAGCAAATCGAGCAGGTTGTTGATTTTGTTGTCGCGCATGATGGCGTGGGGTATGCTGAAGATGCAGCGGAGTGGTATGGAAAACGGGCGATCGATTCACTCGATTCCTACCCATCTTCCAAATTGAAAATTTCTTTATTAGATTTGACCGAATTTACCATCAATCGTGAAAAATAGACGACTTTATTGGGGTTTCGTTCTTTCGGGATGGATTGGTCTGTCAGTCCTGTTCAATTCCTGTGCGTGCAAATCCGAACCCGTGGAACGATCGTTGATCCTCATGGATACCTGGGTTAGCATCCAGGTATACGATCAGCAGCTGGCTCCGGATGATATCGACCGTGCCATCGATGCAGCGATAAAACAATTTGTCAGAGTCGAGACAACAACATCGCTGTATGACTCTGCCTCTTTAGTGTTCAGAATCAATCGGGAAGCGGCGATCCGGACGGTGGTTTTGGATTCGATGAGCCGTGACCTGATTGAGCAGGCGCTGGATATCAGCCGTCGATTCCAGGGGGCTTTTGATTTGACCATTGCTCCGGTAAAACAATTGTGGGGATTCGGCTATAAAGATACCTTGGTTGTTCCCGATGAAGAACAAATTCGCCGCACGCTGGAGCATGTGGATTATCGGTTGGTGCGGTTGGACAGATACGGTATACGCTTTCTCGATGCCGGGGTTCAGATTGATCTGGGGGGTATTGCCAAGGGATATGCTGTGGACCGTGCCATCGATGTCCTAAAACGCCATGGTATCCAGAATGCAATGGTCGATGCCGGTGGCGATCTGAGAACACTTGCCTCCGAGTTGACTGCCGGAAAACGCAATGTCTATATCCGACACCCGAGAAACCGCTCAAAGCTATGGGGGCGCTTTCCTCTCGATGAGGGCGCGGTCGCTACGTCGGGCGATTATGAGCGATTTTTCATGCGGGATTCTGTTCGCTACCATCATCTTTTGGATCCGCATACGGGATATCCTGCCCGTACCACAGTTAGTGTGACAGTGGTGGGACCTACGGCAGCACTATGTGATGCGCTCAGTACCGCGTTTTTCGTGATGCATCCGGAGGATGCCCTCGACGTTGCCGAGGAAATGCACGGGATTGAGGCCTGTATCTTTGTCGAACGTGGAGATACTCTGCAGGCACGCCTGACCACGGGGCTGGCAGGATGTTTTGAGCACCTGGCCCCATCCGGCAATTCAATACAAACCCAATAATCGAGTACGAGGAGCTGACCTATGCCCAGATCGCTGGTAACCGGGGGAGCAGGCTTTTTAGGATCACATCTGTGCGAATATCTGCTGGAAAAAGGACACGATGTTGTGGTTATGGATAATCTGCTCACAGGAAACATTCAAAATATCGAGCACCTGCAAAAACAATCATTTAAATTTATCAAATACGATGTAACCGAATATCTATATCTGGCCGGTCCTATCGATTATGTCTGGCATTTTGCTTCACCTGCCAGTCCGCTGGATTATCTTCAGCTTCCCATCCAAACGCTCAAAGTGGGTTCTCTGGGGACACATAAAGCCCTTGGACTGGCCAAGGAAAAAGAAGCAAAGTTTCTGTTGGCCTCTACCTCCGAGGTTTATGGAGATCCGCTCATTCATCCTCAAAACGAAGACTATTGGGGCAATGTGAATCCGGTTGGCCCTCGTGGTGTCTATGATGAAGCCAAGCGGTTCGCGGAAGCGATTACCATGGCCTATCATCGTCATCATGGAGTGGATACACGTATCGTTCGTATTTTCAATACCTATGGTCCGCGAATGCGACCCAATGACGGACGGGCCATTCCGACGTTCGTCCCCCAGGCAATAAAGGGTGAACCCATTACCGTTTTCGGAGAAGGGGATCAGACCCGTAGTTTCTGTTATGTCGATGATTTGATCCGGGGTATCTATCGATTGATGATGTCTTCACAAAATGAGCCGGTGAATATTGGTAATGCTCATGAGATGACCATCCGTCAGCTGGCTGAGCTGATCATCAGATTGATCGATAGTCAAAGTCGTATCGTGGAAAAGCCGCTTCCGATCGATGATCCCAAAGTCAGGCAACCCGATCTCACCCGAGCCAAATCAATTCTGGGATGGGAACCGCAGGTGCCGATAGAAACGGGATTGAAACAAACGATCGAGTGGTTCCGCACTGTGATTTAATCAAAGGAGTCCCACGAAACATACCTTGAAAATCGATCCACAGAATATTCTGATTTGTCGACTCTCTTCTATCGGCGATATTGTGTTGACCTTTCCACTGATACGCGTTCTCCGTCACCGATTCCCCAAAGCTGAGTTGCATTATTTGGTTAAACAGGAATACGCCGATTTGCTGCGTTCGCATCCGGGGTTGGATCGGGTATGGAGCTTTGACGCGCAAAGTGGATGGGTAGGATTGCGTCGATTGAAACGGGAGATCCGGTCCGTTTCCTATGATCTTTTTGTCGATATTCATCGAAATCTGAGAAGCATCTATATGCGTTCCGGATTGTCGGGAACAACTGTTGTTACCTACAACAAGTGTGTTTTTCGACGTTGGTTATTGATTCATACGGGTTTGAATACCTATCGACATGTTGTACCAGTCCACCAACGGTATTTAAAGGCTCTCACCTCTTTACAGATCCCGGACGACGATAAAGGTTTGGAGTTTTTTGTGGACCCGGCGGCACAACAAACCGTTGATAACTATATAAACGAACAGGGATTTGATCCAGAGAGCCATATTCAGATTGCCATGGCTCCGGGTGCTGGATTTGCCACAAAACGGTGGCCGGTGACCTCTTTTATTCAGACCGCGCGTCAATTGATTGATGAAAGGGAGGCCCGAATCTGGATTTTTGGCGATCACAGCGATCAATCCCTTGGCGCTGAAATCGTGGCCGAGCTCGGGGACGCTTGTAGAGACCTCACAGGGCAGCTTACCCTGATGCAGACGGCCTGTGCGCTGAGACGAATGCGGCTTTTGTTGACCAACGACACCGGTTTGATGCATATGGCCTGTGCATTGGATATGGGTGTCGTTGCTCTTTTTGGCCCGACCACCCGTGAACTGGGATTCTTCCCGGTTCACCCACACGCCCGTGTGGTGGAGCATTTGGATCTGTCCTGTCGACCCTGTACTCATGTGGGGCTGGACACCTGTCCGAAAGGTCATTTCAAGTGTATGCGAGAGTGTTCTGTGGAACGGGTGGTACAGACTGTTGATCAGGTATTGCACATATCCGGTGAGGAATCCGGTGCTGCAGGAACTTGAATGCTCTTTTAGAGGTCCTGAAGAAAAGACTCTTTTTGCACTTCATTACGTCATTCAGGTTGGGTGGTCTCTGAGGCCGAAAAGCACAGTGCCAGACGACGGTGCCCTGACCTGAGGATACCTGAAACCTGAATAGGTTAACGGGAGGAGTGATATTTTGAATGGACAGGAATTGGCCGATCGAATCGGCCAACTGATGCTGGACAAGAAAGGATCAGATATTGTTATCATGGATCTGGCAGGGGTTACGACCATGGCCGATTTTTTTGTGCTCTGTTCGGCCGACAGTGATATTCAGGTAAAAGCTATCGCCGATCATGTTCAGGATTCGCTTGCCAGAGAAGGCATCAAGTCTTGGCACATTGAAGGTATGAGCGCTTTAAGCTGGGTGTTGGTGGATTTTGTCGACGTGGTCGTACATATCTATCAACCCCGAGCACGCAAGTTTTATGGACTGGAACGGTTATGGGGAGACGCAAAATTTACATGGATAAAGGATGATGATGAAACCGCAACGCTACATACTGGAAACGATTCATAAGGCTCTTGCCAAAGCCGGTTTTGAGGAGCAAGAGATCAAGCTGGAGAAACCGAAACAGGAGGGCTTTGGCGATTTTGCGGTCACCGTAGCGATGAGTCTCGCCAAACGTGCCCAAAAACCCCCACGTGAGATCGCCCGGCACCTTGTGGATGCCATGGATGTGGATCCCGATATGATCAAAGCGGTCGAGATCGCGGGACCCGGCTTTATCAATTTTACCGTGGCAGAATCGTGTCTCAGGCAGTCTGTTCTGGATATCCTGGACCAGGATCGGTCTTTTGGGTCATCTGACTGGGGAAACGGCAAGCGAATTCAGTTTGAATTTGTGAGTGCCAACCCCACCGGTCCCTTGAACATTGTCAGCGCCAGAGCCGCAGCTGTGGGAGATACTCTGGCGGGCCTGTTCAATGCCGTCGGATTTCGTGCCGATAGAGAATTCTATGTCAATGATGCCGGGCGTCAGGTCAGGCTGTTGGGTCGCTCGGTGAGTGCGAGGTACATGAGCGCTTTGGGCCACGAAACAGAGGTTCCGGAAGAGGGATATCATGGACTCTATCTTCAGGATCTTGCAGAAGAGTTGGTCGAAAAAGAGGGGGAACGATATGCTCATCTGGATGCCAAGGATCGGGAGGAGCAGCTGAGCCATGTGGCGTTGGAGACCATGATTCAACGGCAACAAAAGAGTGTCGAACGGTACCGGTTGCACTATGACTGCTGGTTTCGGGAGAGTCGCCTGAGAGAAGAAAACGCACAGGCGAACGTACTTTGCAAATTTGAAAAACGTGGATTAACCTATACCAAAGAAGGAGCGCTCTGGTTCCGGGCCAGTGATTATGGTGATGAGAAGGATCGTGTGCTCGTGACCAATGAAGGACAACCCACCTATTTTTTGGTGGATATCGCCTATCATGAAAATAAATACGAGCGTGGCTATACAAAAATAATTGATCTTCTCGGACCGGATCATCATGGTTATATCGATCGGATGAGAGCCGCGCTGATCGCACTGGGACATCCGGAGGAGAGCTTTCAGGTCGAAATTATCCAGCAGGTCAATCTGTATCGGGGCGGCAAGGTGGTCAAAATGTCCAAACGCGCCGGTGAGATAATTGAAATGGACGAATTGATCGATGAAGTGGGCGTGGACGCGGCACGATACTTTTTCGTTGACCGCCGATTGTCCCAATCACTCGATTTTGATATCGATCTGGCTAAAAAACAATCTGATGAGAATCCGGTATACTATGTTCAGTACGCCCATGCCCGCATTTGTAATGTTTTGAAATTTGCCGGGGAACAGGGTATTACAGAGACCGTTTCAAACGATCTGTCACCGATCGGGACCGATTCTGAATGGGCACTTGTCAAAAAGCTTATTGATTTTCCGGAGACTGTGTCCAAGGCAGCAGAATTTTTCGAACCTCATCGTGTGACCCATTATCTTCACGACCTGGCCACGCTGTTCCATCGGTTTTACCATGAAAACCGTGTGGTGACCGAAGATGAGGCGTTGAGTCGGGCGCGACTCACATTGGTTCAGGCGACCCGGTTGGTGTTTGCCAATGGTTTGGATCTTTTGAATATCTCTGCGCCGGAACAGATGTAATAAGGACATCGCAATGCAAACGAACAGGAGTGACTATCTATGAGTGTTGTCGTGGTGGGGTCTATGGCTTATGATTCCGTGGAGACCCCTTTGGAAAAACGGGAGAACGCATTGGGAGGATCTGCCACCTATTTTGCCGCAGCAGCCAGTTTTTTTACCGATGTTAAACTGGTCGCCGTGGTCGGGGAGGATTTTGATCACAATGAGATTGAATTTTTGCGCCAACGGGGTGTCGATCTGGAAGGCCTGACAACAGAAGCGGGGGAGACATTCCGCTGGAAGGGTCGGTATCTGGCCACGATGAATGATCGGGAAACACTCTATACCCATTTGAATGTCTTTGAACACTTTAATCCGATTCTGCCAGAGTCCTATCGACAGGTCGAATATGTGTTTCTTGCCAATATCGATCCTGTGCTGCAAAAAAATGTTGTCCAGCAGATAAGAACGCCTAAATTTGTGGCAATGGACACGATGAATTTCTGGATTTCAGGGGCCCTGCCACAACTCAAGGAGACACTGTCTCTGGTGGACGCCCTGGTGATCAATGATTCCGAAGTCAAACAGCTTTCCGGTAAAGACAATCTCTTTGCCGGTGCGCGGGATATTCAGGGTATGGGCCCCAGGACCCTTATCATTAAAAAAGGTGAGCATGGTGCCATTCTGATTCACAAAGAGTCCTATTTCTTTATTCCCGCCTTTCCCATCAATGAACTGCGCGATCCCACGGGTGCCGGAGATACCTTTGCAGGCGGGTTTATGGGTTACCTGGCCCTGATCGATGAAATTAATCAGGAACAATTGAGTCGTGCCATGGTATATGCGACGGCACTGGCGTCTTTTTGTGTGGAGGATTTTAGTGTGGACCGAATGACATCGATTTCCTCTGACGATATCATGACCCGTCTGGAACTGTTACGTGCGATGACTCATTTTGATATCGTGCCCTTCGATTGGCGCACATGGCCAGCATAAGCCAAAGGAGAATCCGATGCCTGTCATTACCGAAACCATTTCGGTATCCACACGAGGTCATACGGACATTATCGATATCACACCCGAGGCCCGGAGGATACTTGAGCAGTCTTTTCTTCAATCCGGAACCGCCCTTTTTTTTGTCTCCGGATCGACTGCCGGGATAACGACGATAGAATATGAGCCGGGATTGTTGACCGACTTGCCGGAAGCCTTTGAACGCTTTGCACCGTCTTCCGCACATTATGAACACAATGCGACGTGGGGGGATGGAAATGGTGTCTCACACGTTCGGGCTGCCATGCTGGGGCCTTCTCTGATGGTGCCGTTTCATGACCATTCCTTTCTGTTGGGAACTTGGCAGCAGGTGGTTTTGGTGGATTTTGATACCCGACCCAGACAGCGTCGCATTGTTCTTCAGTTTTCAGGTGAATAGCCCAGCATCTTATGGTGACGACTGTCCGGGTTTGAGGCGAATAACGTGATTCATGTCGAGAACATAACATACCGCTACGATGGTTCCAAAGCTTCCGGTCTGAGGGGCATCTCTTTGACCATCGAGGCGGGAGAATCCGTTGCCGTCATGGGCCCGAATGGCTCTGGTAAAACCACACTTGCCCGATGTTTGAATGCCTTGTTGCTGCCCACGACGGGTACGGTTAGCGTCGATGGTATGGATACCCGTGATTGCACGACGCTTCAGGAGATTCGGCGACGTGTGGGAATGGTGTTTCAAAATCCAGATAATCAGATCGTATCTGCGACTGTTGAGCGGGAGATCGCATTCGGATTGGAGAACCTGGGTCTCCCGTACCAGGAATTGCATGAACGCGTCGATGAAATGTTGGTCCGATTTCATCTTGAACGCTATCGTTATCACTCTCCCCACTACCTCTCGGGTGGTGAAAAGCAGCGTCTGGCCCTGGCTGCTGTTCTGGCCATGCGTCCTTCCTATCTCGTTCTCGATGAACCCACCACACTCCTCGATCCGAAAAGCCGGTGGTCCATTCTGAACACCCTGGATCGTCTTGGCAACACAGCGGCCCCGATTTCAACCCTGTTGATCACACAGTTTCCGGAAGAGGCTTTGCTTGCCGATCGCCTCCTGGTCATTCATGAAGGACAGCTCTACCTTGATGATGCCCCGGAATTGATTTTTGAACAAACCGACCGTTTACAGGAGATTGGTCTGGATCCTCCTGTCTCGTTTCTCATCAAAGAGACACTCAAACGGTACGGGATGAGCGTTCCCATCCGCAAGAAAACCGACACAGATATTGACTTTATTTGATTTTTCGAGTATATTGATTTGAACGTATCGTCACGCGATATCCGTCCCAAACCGGTTGTGGGACCAGAGTAAGGGGTGGAACCGTGTGTTTGGACCCGTTCCATATCAAATAAACATTGTATCCTTTGCTCCGACCAACGAACCGAATCAGCTGCTTTTGATACATCCATTATTGAATGGGCACCCGCCTCGTATTCGGTCGTGATTCCTCCTGGGAGAGAACATGCAACGATTGCTCTGTCTGGTCGTCCTGATTATGGGACTCTATGCAACGGCTCACTCTGTTGAGTATGTCCGCTATTTCACATCGCAGACCCTGCGGTTGGATTATTATCATACGGGCACAGCCTCCGAGGAATGGATTGCCGTCGACAGTTGGCGGCAGGAATCAGAGTGGCCGGGATGCCGTTCTTCTTTGATCGATTCGCTCAATCTTGGACATTATCGTCTACAGGTTTTTGATGTTGCTTCCGGTACATTGATCTTTTCGTATGGCTATTCCACGATTTTCAATGAGTGGCAGACGACGCCCAAAGCCCGCAAGGGCGCGGTAAAGACCCTGCATGAAACCGTACGGTTTCCCTTTCCCAAAGCTCCTGTACGGGTGGTTCTCTCCAGTCGCAACGAGCGCAATGAATATCAGGAACGATTTTCCACAGCGATTGATCCCGACTCGCGATTTGTCCACCGGGATCGGCCACATTATGACTTTGAAACCCGCAAAATTTTGGACAATGGACCCCCCAAAAACAAGGTCGATCTGGTCATTATCGGTGATGGTTATGCCAAAGAGGATCTGGAAATATTTCACAGACATGCACGTCACTATGTGGAGGTCTTGTTCGATGTCTCTCCTTTTAAGGAACGCAAAGACAAATTCAATGTCTGGGTCATTGATGCGGTTTCCCATGATTCGGGAATTGATGAACCCCGTCAGGAGCGATGGCGATCCACAGCTCTGGATGCGAGTTACAATTCTCTTGATTCACCACGGTATGTATTAACCCTAGACAACCGGGCCCTTCGCGATATTGCGGGATTGGTTCCTTACGACGCACTCTATATTTTGGTTCATTCAGACCGCTATGGGGGGGGAGGAATTTTTAACTGGTATGCCACCAGCTTTACCGGCACGGCACCTGACCAGCCAGAGTGGTGGTCTGATTATGTTTTTGTACATGAATTTGGTCATTCTTTTGCCGGTCTTGGCGACGAATATTATACATCTGATGTGGCCTATGTGGATTTTTATCCGGAAGGAGTGGAGCCATGGGAACCCAATGTGACGGCTCTTTCTGACACATTGAATGTCAAGTGGGGAGACCTGATTGCGGACGGAACACCCATTCCGACTCCCTGGCACAAGAGTCTGTATGATTCACTCGGCGCGGCCCGCGTGAACGTATCGCGTGGAAGTGCGGAATCCCGACGCATTGAAGACGAAATGAACGCGTTTTTGGAGACAGCACATCAAACCGCAGCCGTGGGATGCTATGAGGGGTCTGGATATGCCTCTACCGGATTGTATCGACCCTTTATCGACTGCAGAATGTTTTCCAAGAGTCTTGTGGATTTTTGTCCAGTATGTCAACGAGCCATAAACCGTATGATCGATTTCTATTCCAAAGAGTAGGGGATGTCCACCGGGGGGATGATGATGTGTGCCGATTCGGGATCGGGTGACGTTCCAGACACCCGGGGCGGCCAGTTGGACCTACCTCTTCCTATGCTGCATCCATATTGAACTCGCGAACCGAATGAATTAGAAACAGATGGAAATATAATGCAGCAGGAGCAAAAGACCACACATACTGTTTGTCTGGAGACGTTTCGAGCCCTTCAGGAACACTATGCGCACACGTTTGGAATCGGCATCTGTTTATTGGATGATCAAAACCAACCCATGTCTCCCTTACCCGCTGGATTTGTCCGGCAATACCCCGATATTCCCTTTGAGATTTTTTTGTCCGAGATTCAGAAAGGCGAAGAACCGGCTGCTGAACATCCCGTTTTTAGCAGTTTTGGCAACAAGAGTCTGATTCGGGTGTTGCAATCCTGGTCCTCAGAGCAGCGACATTTGGGTGTCCTCTGTTTTTTTTCCGTGCAGGACTATCCGGCTGCCGGGCTTCGTGCTCAGACGAGTTTTGCCCACCACCCACAGCGTCAAGCCGGGTATCTCGATCTTCTCGATACCACGCCATTCGACCCTCCCGAGCGTCTGATCAATCTCCTGGATACCGTGATGGAGGACCTCAAACGGGCTGTTATGCCGTTCCAGAGCATTTCTCCTCCCCACACAGTTGCTCCTGCCGAGCCCTCCTCAGAATCCAAAGAGGAAGAGTCTGCCATTATTTGGACCACCCTGGGATATGATATCATTGAAGGAGATGACCGGGCGCTAGATATGTTGGGGTATGAAAGTGTTGAGGAAATTGTCGGATTGAATATCATCGACAATTTTTTGCTAGAAGAGTCGGACAAGACACAATTACAACAGCAATTGACCCGCCAGGAGCTCACGGAAATGGGTGCAATCGTTGTGGAGCGTAAGGACGGTACCACCGTTTCCTGTTCGTTTACGATTATTCCTCAATCGGACACGGCCGGTCAAACCGTGGGGTTTGAGTTTCATTTGACCGGTGATCCTGACAGAATCAGCACCCATGTGCCTGTCGATACGGTTAAAAGCTGTGAGGAGGGAGTAACAAAGGAATATCCCGATCCGGACCTGTCTGGGGGGCTTGAAGATCTTTTCTCCGAACTGGCGGAGCCGTCACGCACACCCATCACACCACCGTTTTCCGGATGGACTCTGGCGGATCTCAGAACGATGATGGACATTTTTCCTTTGCCCGTTTTTGTTCTCCGAACCGATGGTTCTATTCTTGTATGGAATCGGTCTTTGACATCCTTGTTGGATATTTCCGCACCTTCTGTTCTGGGAGAACCATTCGATCAGTTGGTGGTGGGAAAGGATCGCGCCATCTGGCAGGATATTCTGAAGAAACTGAATCAGACCGGGGAATCCACTCTGACACTGGAGAAACCCATAGCGGTTCTCAATGGCAAAGGAGATCAGGTCTCTGTGCGGGTGGAACTCAGTCGTCGTGAGCTTGAAAAGCAGGGGGCGATCATAGCGATAGTCAACGCGCCGCAACCGGCCTCAGATGCGAAAGTAGAACTTGACAATATGCAAAACAGTCAGGCGATTCGGGCCTTGCCCATACTTCAACGAATGGGACGCGATTATGAAATCCTGTTCCAAAAGGTTCTGGATACCACATCCATGCTGTCATTTGATAGGCGACTGGATGAGAAACAGAACGAACTGATTTATCAGCTGCAACGCGATGTGGAAAAGGTTCTTGAAATCAATCGTCAGATATTGGATTTGAGTTATGACAAGGATCCGTCGCCTCGCCAGGTGGATCTCGGTCCTGTTTTACAGCATGCGCTGGCGGTGCAACAACATCTCTTTCCTCCCAATATCCAGATCAGCGCCAATATCACCTCCAGGAAATGTATTGTTGAAGGGGTGGCGGGTCTGCTCTATAGGGCTCTGAATCATGTGTTGGAAAATGCCCTCCAAGCCATGCCAGAAGGGGGTGAGTTGAAAATTTCCCTGGATCAAAAACGGCCCCCAGGAGACTATCATGGCGCATGGACTCATCTGGATATTCGGGACAGTGGGTATGGGATGACCGAGGAGATTCAAAATCAGATCTTTGACCCCTTTTTTTCCACAAAATCCGAAACGCCGGGACGCGGACTCGGGCTCACCGCAGTATATCGGATTGTGGAACAACACAACGGGCTGATCAAGGTAACTTCACAGCCGGGCAAGGGAACAACGGTTTCTCTTTATTTCCCCCGGGTTGAATCTGCGACCCCACCGGTAGCGTCGGCAGAAACGGTTTCGTCACATCCCACGGTTCTATTTATCGATGATGAGCGGGAAATACTTGATATCAATAGCCTGATGCTGGAACATTATGGTTTTAAGGTCTTGGGGGCCCTGTCCGCCACAGAGGGGCTGGAGTTGTTGCGCAAGAATTTAAAAACCATCGATGTGGTGGTACTCGATGTCCTGATGCCGGATATGACCGGGCCGGTTTGCGCCGAAAAGATTGTCAGTATGTCGGCTGATCTTCCGATCATTTTATCCAGCGGCTTTCAAATCTCTCCAACTTTTCAAAAAATTATCGATCGAACCCATGGCGCTTGGCTACAAAAGCCCTACAATGCCATGACATTGATCGAAACGATTCAAAAGACCATCAAAGCCCCCACCCAAACCGATTGACGACCCTGTCTCTTAAACAGCGAAACGAAAATTGATAATGTCACCATCCGAAACCCGATAGTCACGTCCTTCCAGGCGCAAGATGCCATCATTCCGGCATTGCGCCAGACTCTTTCGGGTGATAAAATCATCATAATGGACCACTTCCGCCCTGATGAATCCCCGTTCAATGTCACTATGAATCACCCCAGCGGCCTCAGGTGCCGGAGTATTCTGTTTGATGGTCCAGGCCCGGACTTCATCCTCACCCACCGTGAAAAAGGAGATGAGTCCCAGAAGCTCATAACTGGTCCGGATCAGTCTGTCGCGGGCTGAATGGGTAATACCCACATCCTTACGAAAGTCCTCGGCCTCCTCCTCGGACAGTTGTTGGATTTCACTTTCAATTTGAGCCGAGATGGGGAGAATGACCGTTGTCTTGTCCTGCAACGCGCTGAATCGATCCTTGATCTCGCTTTCATGGCCGATATCAGCCTCTCCGATGTTGAGAACGATAATCAGAGGCTTGAGGGTCAAAAATTGATATCCCCGAATCAGTTTTTCTTCATCCGGACCGATTTCGAGCTGACGCAGAGGTTGTTCATTTTCCAACGCTTCCTGCAGCCGTTTCAAGAGAGCCTGTTCCCGGGCGTCCTGATCGTCTTTTTTGGCGCGCAATTGCCGTTCGAGTCGTTCAAGTCGATTTTCTATAATCGACAGGTCACTGAGAATGAATTCAGACTGGATAGTGTTCGTATCGCGGTGAGGATCGATTGTGTTGAGTGGATGAGGAATATTATCGTCCTGAAAGTGTCTGACAATCACCAAAACGGCGTCTACCGTTCTCAGCTGTCCCAGAAACTGGTCGCTGAATCCTTGGCTTTTTTGCTGATCCGGATTGACACCGGCCAGGTCGATATAATCAACTGTCGCCGGTGTTTTCTTCTTGGGCTTGAATATATCATCAAGTGCATCCAGACGGCTGTCCGGTACCTTGACAACAGATTGATGGGCGTCTGCTTTTCCCCCTCCCGAGGGTACGGTGGCGATGGTTTCCCCGGTGAGCGCGTTGAATAGAGTGGTCTTGCCTGAAAAAGGCAATCCAACGATACCAATTTTCATGAGAAGGCCTGTTTTGTTTTGTTATGTTTGCCTGAATGGATTCTATTCATACAGAATCCGGATAAAAAGAGTGTTTATTGGATGTGTTTCCGGTGCAACAGGTGAGCCATAATACAGGATCTGAACCACATCGAACACACAAAGTATAACCAAATGCGTCCTGATGCAAGGACTTTTTCCCACCTGAACAGAGCCGACAGTCAAAGATCCGGACAGGCAACACACTAAAAACTGTTTGTGCGAGGGTGGTTATGGCGTTGCAAAAAAATAACTTTAAAGACCGATGAGATTGGATTCTGCTGAAAAGTCATTTCATCTTTTCATAATTTATAGTATCTTAATGAGACGCGTACAGAGCACAGGGTGGGCCGTTTTGTCCCTATTGTCGTCAAACAGATTCTCGGAGACCCAGATGTTGTTGCTGTCGCCCTCGGTCGAGTCATTATCAAGTCTGATTGCATCTGGATGGCGAGTAGGGTGTCCAGCCATTGTGAATTTGTCTCTGGCAGCAGAACCGATCCATAGTTTCTGAAATGCTCAAGTGGGGAATTAAATTCCAGTCTGATCATGATGAGTTCCGATGGGGATCGGAATCGAGATGAATAAAGGTTATCGTTATGTTGTCTTTACATCATAAAAAGCGATCTGGAGCGATTTTTTGTCCTTCATGCGGCAAGTTGGTGTCTGCGGATTCACCGGAATGTCTCCATTGCGGCTTTAAGAATCCAGGGCGACCCAGTATCCGGCGCTATTTGAGACAGATATTCGGGCGCATGGACAGTGTTGTGGATATTATTATCGGTGCCTGTATTGCGTTGTATGTCCTCAGTTTACTCATCGATCCCGCTGCGATTTTCAATCCTCGGGGATTTTTGGGATTGTTCGCACCCAGTGGGGAGGCTGTCGGGACTCTTGGCGCCACCGGTTATTATTACGCCAATCTTATGGGGCGGTGGTGGACCCTGCTGACGGCCATCTATCTTCATGGCAATCTGTTGCACATTCTGTTCAATGTGCTCTGGATTCGACAGCTGGGACATATGGTTGAAGATCTGTTCGGTCACAGTCGAACCTTTGTGATTTTCACACTTGCCGGTGTCTTTGGATTCCTTTTGTCAAATTTGATGGGTATCCCTGCAACCATAGGGGCTTCAGGATCTATCTTTGGACTCTTGGGTGCTTTGGTGTATTATGGCCGCAAACGGGGGGGGGCTTTTGGCGCTGCTGTTTACAGACAGGTGGGAACCTGGGCTTTGATTCTGTTTTTTCTCGGTTTTATGATGCCTGCGGTCAACAATGTGGCCCATGCCGGTGGGTTTATTGGCGGCTATCTGTCCGCCCTTGTTTTGGGCTTTCAGGAAAATTCGTTTGAAACGCATAAACACCGGATGTATGCTCTGATCGCTGTCCTGGCAACGCTGTTGGCGTTTATCATTACGTTTGTCGTTGCCCTCTTTTGATGATATTGGAACACGACAATGATGGTATCTGTCATAATTCCTACATACAATCGAGCTGACCTGGTTGTGGAGGCTCTCGAATCGGTCTCTCGGCAGACCCGGGCCGCGGATGAGATTTTGGTCATTGATGACGGCTCTACAGATGACACCAGAAACCGGATAGAGACTACTGTTCCGTCCAAGCGGATTCGCGTGATTGAACAACCTCGCCAGGGTGTCTCTGCGGCCCGAAACCGTGGGATCCGTGAATCGTCCGGTGAATGGCTGGCATTTCTCGATTCTGATGATCTTTGGAAACCGGAAAAACTGGAAAAACAGCTCTGGTCACTTGCCAGAGCGCCTCACTATCGAATATGTTATACGGATGAAGAATGGCGCAAAAATGGTCAATGGAAGAACCAGAAAAAGAAGCACCAAAAGGTTTCCGGTCATATTTACACCCGGTGTTTGCCTCTCTGTATCATCAGTCCGTCATCTGTGGTCATTCATCGAACCGTGTTCGACCGGATCGGGCTTTTTGACCAATCCCTGCCGGCATGTGAGGATTACGAGATGTGGTTGCGTCTCACCCACCAGTACCCCGTTCTCTTTTTGTCCGAGCGCTTAATTGTAAAGCGTGCAGGTTCATGGACGCAATTATCCAATCAACACAGCCTGGATCGATACCGGATACGAGCTTTGAATCGGATGCTTGCCGATTTTCCCCTGTCTGACAGCGATCGGGAGGGCACCATTGATGAACTGAATCGCAAGGTACGGATCTATGCTCTGGGATGTCGTAAACACGGGAAAGAGAAAGAGGCGAGATGGGCTGAGGCCATTGCAGCAGAACAGCTTCAATCCATAAAGCCGTGAATCCGGATCATCGACCGGTAACCCGAGATCTCGGGTACAGGTGGACATGGCGCCCGAGAGGGAACGTGCCAGGAGGGACAAAGCGCCTGGCTCACCATTCGAGTTAATGGGGTTTCTGTATGAAAAACCGAGTATTTGTTTTTGTGTTGCTTTGCATCATATCCGCATGCGGACCGTCGAATCAGAGCGATCCGCTGGATGTCCCTCTGGTTTGGACCTTTAAACTCGACCCCGATACTCTGGGAGTGGATCAGGGATGGTACAAAACCGGTTTTCAGATCAAATCCGATCAACTGGTCGCCGATCTTGTGGATTGGGATCAGTTTCTGCAACACCCGTACGACGGTATGGGGTGGTATTTTACCGATCTGACTCTGGATCGAGTTCCGGAACGAGTTGCTTTACAGTTTGAAGATGCAGATGATCAGGCAAAGATCTGGATCAATGGGCAACTGGCCGGACAACACACGGGTGCGGGTATGACCTTTGGAATTGCAATTACCCCTTATCTCAGACGGGGAAGCAATCGGATCGCCGTTCGGGTGACGGATTTCGGGGGCATGGGTGGACTCTTGCACGATGTGACCCTGACGACATTTAACGATAGCACCGATTTGTATAAAGGGCGGTTTTATTCTGCCGAGTCTGCCACCGCTCCGGACTGGTCTGACGGAGCGGTGTTATATGAGGTGAACGTTCGCCAGTTCAGCCAACCAGGAACATTTGAAGGGGTTTCAGATCAGCTACCCCGACTGAAATCACTGGGTGTGGACATTATCTGGTTCATGCCCATCTATCCCATAGGTCGGGAACGAAAAAAGGGAGCTCTGGGTAGTCCGTATTCCATCCGCGATTATCGTGCCGTGAATCCAGAGTTGGGCACCCTCTCCGAGTTTAAAAAATTGGTTCGGCAAATCCACGATCTGGATATGTATGTACTTCTCGACTGGGTTGCCAACCATACAGCCTGGGATCATGCCTGGATCAAAGATCATCCCGAATGGTATACACATGATGCTACTGGAGACATTGTTGCGCCCACAGAGGATTGGACAGACGTAGCGGATTTGAATTATGATCAGGAGCCTCTTCGAAAGCAGATGATCGAAGCGATGAGCTGGTGGGTCAAAGAGACGGAAATAGACGGCTTTCGATGTGATGTGGCCAAAATGGTACCGTATGATTTTTGGCACCAGGCGACCGCGACGCTGCAAGAGATCAAGCCGGTTCTGATGTTGGCCGAGGGAGAGGATCCCGAACTGCATACCGTGGGATTTCATATGACCTACTCCAGTCGTCTCTATGGGCTTTTGAATCGAATCGCAGCCGGAGAAGCCGGATCGGAGGCGCTGGCTGATTATTTTTTTCATGAACAGTATCAATATCCTGCAGATGCATTGCGCATGCGATTCAGCAGTAATCATGATGAAAACACCTGGAAAGGAGCCGCCCCGATACGGTTGGGGAAGGCAAATCGTGCGCTTGCGGTTTTATTGTTTACCATTCCCGGCAATCCGTTGATCTATAACGGCCAGGAAATCGGTCTGGATCGTCGTCTTCCTTTTTTTCGTCGCGAGCCTATCGAATGGCATCCCAGCCCATACAAAGAATTTTATCGTGATCTGGTAGAGGTCTATGATCGTTTTCATGATGCGAGGTTTGAATGGTCATCTATGGATTCGGTGTTTACGATTCACAGAGAGAATGAGTCCAGTCGTCTATGGGCGGTTGTAAACTGTTCTTCCCGCCCACAAACGATACCTGTTAATGTGGAGAATCCGCATCAATTGACCGATCTGTTTACGGGCAACGCCTGCCCGGAAAGTGGTGACTCTCTTGATCTGGCCCCATGGGACTATCGGCTCTATGTGGACGAGACCGAGTAGCACTATTTATCCAAAGAGACGAGGAGATATTTTAATGCCGAAACAAAGGATAGGGTTTATCGGATTGGGCATTATGGGTAAACCGATGGCTATGAATCTGATCAGGGCGGGTTTTCCATTGACTGTATACAATCGTACCGCCTCCAGGATGACGCCCCTCATTGAAGCCGGGGCCCAATCCGCGGAATCACCCGAGGAGGTGGCCCGGAATTCAGATGTCATCATCACGATTGTTACCGATACCCCGGATGTGCAGGATGTCATCTTGGGTGATCATGGGGTTCTTCATGGAGCTGCCAGGGATAGTGTTGTCATCGATATGAGCACCATTTCCCCCCACGTCACCCGTGAAATCGCTCGCAAGTTAAACAAAAAATCCATCCATATGCTGGACGCACCGGTAAGTGGGGGAGATACCGGGGCACACGCTGGAACCCTGGCGATCATGATCGGGGGCGATCAGGATATCGTAGAGCGATGCCGGCCGGTTTTTGAAGCGATGGGAAAAACCATCACTCATGTGGGGGCAAATGGAATGGGACAGACGGTCAAACTTTGTAATCAGATATTGGTCACCGTTACCAATATGGCGGTTTGCGAAGCGGTTCGTTTTGCCCGTCAGGCGGGTGTCGATCCCCACGCCATGATAAAGGCCACCGAGCAGGGTGCTGCCGGTTCCTGGCAGCTTTCCAATCTGGGGCCCAAGATGGTGGAGCGGGATTTTGAGCCCGGATTTATGGTGGATTTACAGCAAAAAGATCTCAGGTTGGCTCTGGAGGCCGCCCGGGAAATGACTCTGCCCCTGCCCGCTGTATCTTTGGTGTATCAGATGTTCCTTTCCTGTCAATCCCATGGAGAAAACCGTGAAGGAACCCAGGCTTTGATTAAAGCCTTTGAGCGACTTTCCACTACTTTGAAGGAATAGAGAGACTTTGCTGTACGTGAATATGTTGTTTTTGCAGTATAGATACGGTATAACACTGCTGGCCGATCAGTTCACCGACGCGGTCCCGTTATTGCCTCTTTTGCCAGACACCTCGCGCGACTCGCGTTGAACCCAGCTATCCTGCCCCATGGAGAGTTGAGAGTACCGCAGCAGTTGGCGAACCGTGGGTTTCGTTCAGCCGTTTTCCGGAGGAGGCGTGGAGTGTGGAATCATTTCAAGAGGCACTGGTACATATCTGTATTCCTGGTGTTGTGGCTGTCTGTAAACGCATTTGCTACACAACCGGCGAGGTCGATCCGCCATCTGCCTTCAGCCAATGGTTTGTCCTATTTGTCTTTTAATCTACAGACCTGTCGGGTGGATCGATTCCAACCCCACATTGTGGATGTCTGGGATGTGGGAGAACGCACAGAAAATCTGATTTCTTCAATCGAGTATGCGTTTAATCTGCCATCCCGCGAGATTCGATTTTCCTCTCTTCCTGTATCCCATGCCGGTTATGTGCAGGGGACAGGAATTGTACGGATCGATCAAAAGCTGCGATCTCTGGAGGTGATTCAATATATTTGGTCTCCCATGATTTTGGATTTTAAGGCCATGGTGCTTGCTTGTTATATTCCAAACCGTGAGGGGATCGACATAACCGCCAATCAGATCCGGGTGGTGATCAGTGGCAATCAGCGACGCTTGATGGCGGTCAAACAAAATGAGACGACATCAGATGGATTGTGGGTCTCTGTGGTGCTTGTGGACCGCAAAGGTCATTCCGCGGCCACTCTCAAAGACCTGCGTAAAGAACTTGAAAATGCCTCCCCCAGTCGTTTGTTACAGGCCGAGAAACGGTGGTGGATGCATTGGCATCATCTGGAAGATACTCCATCCCGAATTTATGGAAAGCACTATGATTTATTGATGCAGTCGGCGGTATTTTTAAAGATGGCTCAGTGCCGCGAACCCGGACCCTCACACGGTCAGATTGTCAGTCACCTGGACCGACAGGCTAAACTGGCTCAACCCCGGGATATGGCCTATGCGATACTCGCGTTTGCCTCTCTGGGTCATTTTACCGAAAGCCGAAAAGCTCTCGATTTTTTGTTCAATGCCAAGGCTGGTAGCTTTAGACGAGAGACCATCGAGAATGTCTCTTGGGGATTGGATTCAAAGTATCAAATATCTTTGCATCACTATACCGGGTTGGGATATGAACGATCACACTATGCAAAAGGGGCACCACTGATTCATCTGGACGGACCGGCCCTGGTTTTGTGGGCGTTTCATAAATATGTCCAACAGAGTTCGGATGTGGAATACGCTGCCCACCACTGGTCTCTTGTGGAGGATCAAATACTGTACCCTTTGGTGGAATCGGTGGATGAAGAGAGACTGTTACGCCGGAGTTCCGGCTTGCAGGATCTGGCTGCACCAGGCGAGCATTTTACCTTTAGTAACAGTGCTGCATATGTGGGACTGAATCATGCTTCTGTCCTGGCCCGGGCGTTGGGATATCGTAAAGCCGGTCATTCCTATGCCCGTGTTGCAGCGGTTCTCCGAGAAGCCATTCTTTCAAAGTGTGTGGTAGGACGTTCCAGGGTTCTGGCGCGGAGTCTGGAACAGAAATCGTTTCCCTTTTTTCTGGATGCTTCTGCTGTGGAAGCAATCAATTGGCATGTGATCGAACACGACTGGAAAAGTACTCAATCTACACTCGATGCGCTCGATGCGTTCCTGGTGGTACAGGGACGTCCGAGGGGGTATGCTCTCGGTTATGTTGTCAAAGATCGTTTGGGACATGAAAATGTGTTCATATCCTTTCGCGCCATTACCGCCCTCACGCAGGCACATCGCCGGAAACGAGCAGATGAACTGTTCGAATGGACTCTTGGTCAGTTGCAGGCCAATTCCTTTGTCATTCCGGAATATTTTCATCGGGACCACGCTCGCTATGTCGGAAAGGCACCGATGATGGGACGGGGGGCAGGTGTCTGTATCTTGATGTTACTGAATGCCAAACTCTGACGACATGGATGTCGAATCATCGTCTGTTTATACTTGTGATCAGGATCCGGCTGGCGATACAGACGTAGAGTCGGTCATGTAATGAAACCCTGGAATCGTTCACTGGATACCACCAGTTCCGAAGTGACGTGCATAGATAGAATCCATTCAAATCGATCGTGTTGACCGGACGTTTGGCCAAGAATCCGGTACAGAGGTTTGGGGAAAACGGGAGGAGATGTGGAGTGTTGAATACGATAAACACCAAGATCACTATCATCTTTTGGTTGTCGCTGATACCGGTCATTTGGTTCAACGGATGCGAGGTGTCCAACCCGAAAGCACCCAGCTGGACCACAGAGCTGAATATTCCTCTTTCCGATTCCATCTTCACCGTTACAGACCTGGTGGGTTCTCGGGAGGATATCTATATCAGTGATAACGGACAACTCAATTTTCGTTTCGAAGGCAAATCGGATACCACTCGGGTGGGATCCTTCTGGTCTTTGAACAACGCTGGAGGCATTTTTGCAGTCGGTCTGAACGACTTGTCTATTCCTCTATTGGCCGCACCGGCAAGCCGTTTTCCTTTTGGACAGCTATATCCCAGCGCCCTGCAGCAAGATGGAGATTCCTATCCTGTGGACTCTTTTTCTGTCAACGGTGTTGAAGGTCGGATGTTTGTTCTGCCAGATTTTCAGTCGATCCATGTATTGTCTGGTACCGGTGTGATTCACCTTGTAAATCGTCTGCCCGTGCCATTGACTCAATTGCAGTGCATTCTAAAATCGATGGAAACCGGATCTGATATTTTGACGAGTCCGACTGTCAATCGTCTGGAACCGAACGATTCCACGACTGTTGAGGTTGACCTCGACGATATTGTCATCAGCAGAGCTTCACAATGGGTTTTGAATGCCGATTCACCTGGAAGTGGGGGGCAAGTCGTCCCCATCGATGCCACTGAGCCGTTCGATCTGTTTTTCGAACTGACGTCCATACACATTCACTATCTCCGGGCGACGCTTCCCGCTGTAGATATCGATTATACCGATACGCTTTCTTTTGAGCAGCCGTATCCTCTAACAGAGGTAGCGACCCGTAACGGTTTCCTGATGGTTGAAATGATCAATCATTTGCCGGTGGGATTTTCCGGTGTTCTCTCGACAGATCACATCCGGATGCGCGAGTCCAATACTCCTCTTGTTATCGAAATAGACCTCGACCCCAATGGGAGAGAATGGATTCAGCTGGATTTGACCGATCGCGTGGTCAAGTTTGATGCTTTTGATGGTGAAAAGCAACCCATATCTTTTCATATTGAGGGAACCACAGAGGAAACAGCATCCGGACCTGTGGAGATTGAAGGCCAAACGGCCCTTGAAGTCAGGGCCTCTCTGGAAGAGGTCCGATTTGATTATTTAGAGGGGCTCTTTGACCGGGAGTCGCTGAGTTTGACCCAAACGGAAGTGGATATTGATTTGGACCGGTGGGGGGATTTACAAGGAGTGGTTCCTCAAGACGGGCGTCTGCGGATTATTATGCACAGTACCCTTGAATTACCGTTTTATCTTCAAGGACAATTGACCGGTTCGAATGAGGAGGGAGCCTCGGCGTCAGTATCCATCGACGAGCGAATTCCCGAAGCTTTGGCCGGTCAGGAACGGATTTATCACCTGCCCCCTCTGACCCCGCAAAACAGTACCCTTCTCGACGTTTTGCAGGTGGGGCCCTCACGGCTTACGTTTGATGGAAACGTTCTGGTGGGCGATGGTCTGTCCACTCGAAGAATTCGTTTTGAGGACCGGGTATGGGCAGAGTGGGTGATGGATATGCCAGCGTATGCCAGCTTTCCAAAACGTGTGGTGCGACTGGATACCACGCATCTTCGGATTCTGCCGGAATCAGAAGATGCCGACGAATCCTCCCAGGCGGATGTCGAACTTGAATCAGAATTGACAAATCACCTGGATGAGGCTCGCTTCACGATCCGGGTTGCCAATGGTCTTCCTGTTGGCGGAAACGTTAGGATTTTGTTCGCCTCGGAATACGAACGATTGGATTCCAATCCGGATATGGTCGTGGGCCCTATACAGGTGGATGCGGCTTCCAGTAATTCCGAAGGACAGGCTGTCTCGCAAAATGAACAGGAAAGACGCTTAACAATCGATACAGAGGAGCTGTCACTTTTTCGTAACGAGGGGATGCTGTCGAAAGACCTTTACATGGCCACAGAAATTACGGTGGATTCAACAGATAGAGCGGTGCAAATTTGGGGCGATGACACAATCCGGATTCAATCGCTATTGACCCTTGAGGTGAATGTCGATGACACCAACTAAATTTGAACACACAAATAGAAAGGATACGTGAACGGGAGCTCCCGGCGCGTCCTTTTTAAT
>CAYPUH010000019.1:0-28233 GCA_964413725.1 uncultured Cytophagia bacterium | reverse complement strand
GGATAGCGGTCTTCGACACATCATCAGGGCCTTTGAATGGCACTATCTGGTGCAGTCGGGATTTAAACCGGATATCTCGTCCTGTGAGTATTGTGGTCGGACGGCCCCCTCGCATCATAATTATTTTGCCCTGGACAAGGGAACGATCACCTGCTCTGACTGTGGAGTGGTTTCCGAACAGACTCTGACACTTTCAGACACAGCACTGGATTATCTGAGATGGCTGGATCAGATCCCGATAAAACAAAGCTATCGCGCCAAACTCTCCTCGCAAAGAAGCAGGGAACTGGACCAGGTTTTATTGAGCTACATGCGGTTTCATATTGAATCGGTGGGGACACTGAAATCGGTAAAAATTCTTGAATCCATTACTAGTGAACTTTACAAAAATCAGAGAACCAGATAAAGGGATCCTCTCATGGCAACAAAAACCAACAATGATACCATGGACAAACTTGTATCTCTCTGCAAACGCAGAGGATTCATATTTCAGTCCAGCGAAATTTATGGAGGACTGGCAAGTATCTATGATTACGGTCCACTGGGTGCCGAACTGAAAAAAAACATTAAAACTTTTTGGTGGAAATGGATGGTCCAGTCCCATGAAAACATCGTCGGTCTGGATTCTTCTATCCTCATGTCTCCCCGTATCTGGGAAGCATCGGGACATGTTTCCAGTTTTACCGATCCGCTCGTGGACTGCAAGTCGTGTAAACAACGCTTTCGTGCCGATCAAATCAATGATCCTGCAACGTGCCCTGAATGTGGGGGTGAATTGACTGAACCGCGCCAGTTCAACCTGATGTTTAAAACGTTTATGGGACCGGTGGAGGATTCAGGACATGTGGTTTATCTGCGACCGGAAACCGCCCAGGGTATCTATGTCAATTATCTCAATGTCCTCAACTCGTCACGCCTCAAGGTCCCGTTCGGAATCGCTCAAATCGGCAAGGCGTTTAGAAATGAAATTACTATCGAGAATTTCATCTTCCGCACCCGGGAATTTGAACAGATGGAAATGCAATTCTTTGTCAAACCCGGCAAAGATGAATCCTGGTTTGAGCAGTGGAAAACAGACCGCATGAAATATTACCACGCTCTGGGCATCCGACCTGAAAAATTGCGGTACCATCAGCATGGTAAAGATGAACTGGCTCACTATGCCAAAGCCGCTTTTGATATCGAATATGAATTCCCCTTCGGCTGGAAAGAACTCGAGGGCATCCACAATCGAACGGATTTCGATCTGAAACGCCATCAGGATGCGTCGACAAAAGACCTGAGCTATTTTGATGATGTGTCACGGGAACGGTTCGTTCCCTATATCGTAGAGACCTCTGCAGGGGTCGATCGTACCTTGTTGACAACTCTGGTGGATGCATATGAGGAACAGAAGCTGGAAAAGGATACCCGCACCGTACTTCATTTTTCTCCCGAAATTGCTCCCATCAAAGCCGGCATCTTTCCCCTGGTTAAAAAAGAAGGTCTGCCAGATATTGCTCGGGAAATCTATAACCGACTTCGCCCCCATTTCAATGTGTTCTATGACGAGGGTGGAGCTGTGGGACGTCGTTATCGCAGACAAGATGAAGCCGGAACCCCGTTCTGTTTCACTGTGGACTTTGATAGCAAAGAGAATGACACGGTAACGGTCAGGTATCGGGATTCTATGGATCAAGACCGGTTGAAAATCGATGATCTAATACCCTTTTTATATAAACAGGTACACAAAATCAACACCTGATCGACCCAGTCGTTGTGACTCCCTCATCACATAAAAAAAACGGCATTCTCTCCCGGGAGGGAATGCCGTCGTAATACATAAACGCCAGAGGTTACTCTGGCGTTTCCGTTTCAGTCTCTTCCGGCTCTTCAGCAGGGGGTTGGGAAGATCCGGCAGGCTTTTCCATCAGGGTTCGGAGACGGTCCAAAAGATCCTGCATCCGTTGTCGCTCCCGCCGGATGCGTTCCAACTCTTCTTCAGCCGACTCCGTCTCGATGCGCTCATTACTAAACTCGTCGTAAAGCTGTTCCCGCTCCTCTTCAGAGACCTCTCTCCCCTGCTGAATCCCGGGAGGACGTCTTTTGCCAATTTTGCCGGAATGAAAAGCAATAGCGGTTCCCAGCTGGAGCCGCCAGGCCGGATAATTCATTTCTTCATTCCATGGAACCGAAACGGTACTGCCCCGTTCCGGATCGTATACCGTCTGATCTTCCCCTCCGAGTAACCGAATATCCAGCCCCACCTTTAAATACAACCAAGAGTTGGCCTGGTAACCCAGGGAGGATGTTAAATAAAGACTGGACTCCCTCGAAAAAGCAGTAATGGGCGGACGTTCCATAAAAGATCGGCCATATAGCTCTGCTGACACCGTAAAATCTCGTACGGGTACGCTAAACGCTGCCCCATAGATCACTTCGGTTGTGCTTTGTGAAACCAGGATGGTATCAGAACTTTGCTTCGTCAGACGGGCACCCACATCATTATGAGTCTTGAAACCGAGATTGGCGTGAATATTGACACCTGCCTGTGGATAGAGGGGTTCGGATAAAATCGAAAACAGACCGGTGAGCCCCACCGAGATCCGGTCTGATGAGTAGGGTTCAAGAGGGACATTATGGTATTGTCCGGTGGGAAGCCGGACATCCAGCTGAAGACCGTAACGGACATTGGAGGAGGATACCCCCAACCTGGCCAACTTGGCCCGAAGCAAAAGATCGTCGGGAAAATTATAGCCATCTATTCCGCGATGGGTATCCTGATAGACAATCTGCGAGACACCCAGTTCAAATTTGGATGTCAAGCCGTAATACAATCCCAGACGGCCCTGCACATTCCAGAACGTCTCGCCCTGCTCCGTGCCATTCCGGGAAATGACCTCATCTTTAAAGAATGAACGCGCGTGTGAACCAAGATAAAACGCCCCCTTGTTCAAAGACCACGCCGGCTGAACGTAAAACGCACCGGGAGTCAAATTCAATTCCTGAGCCATCACACTCCCGGCCATACACACGATGAGACACAACAAATGAAATGCGGTTTTCATAATCCACCCTCTGGCTCCTGGATTCTCGGTTGCCGGAATCCACCCAAATCAACAGACTGACAGTCCCGGATTCAGTGCGAAATACCGAGTCCGGGACGGTTTGTTATGGGCATCATGATGCTGGATTCAATGGATTACAGTTGCTCTGAAAATCGTAACTCAGCAGGTTCAACTGAACCCCTGTAACTCGGTTGCCGCTCACATTGACAGGTCGAGTGGGTGAAGCGAATACTCTTCTATCTCCGATCGTTTGTTAGATTGTCGGATCCGCGTTCCAGCCCTTTGCTCAACCACACATGTTTACACCAACTCCATAGGCTGGTCGCTGACCGAATGAATCACCCGCTTATTTATACCGGGCATCACCGTCAGTCTAACATGACTCCGTATCGTACGGAACGGTTGTTCGATAGTAAAAAATAGTAAACTATAATCTGTTTTGCAACGGTTTTCACACTAGGATCGGTATCGCAACCGCTCTTTGATGGTTTTGACGATAACACCCTCTTTGACCAACTCGTAAAAATGTTCACCCGGACACACCGTTTGCTCACTGAGATCGCGGTGACTGGTGATGGAATCCGGATCGATCGAATAACGCTGGCAGAGTTCTGCACCCAGTCGGCTAAGGGCCTCGAGCTGTGGATCGGTAGGAGTCTGCTCCTCAAAGTTTCCCAGCAAACAGACCAGAATCTGGTTGGAAGGATCATATTCTGTGGACGTGTCTCCCACCGTCTCTTCATCCCTGCCTTTATAGATTCGCCCCTGACGGTCGATCAGGTAGTGATAAGCGATGTCTATCCAGCCGTTTTCATTCTGATGAAACGATTGAATGTTTTTCACATAAACCAAAGAATTCGGATCGCCGGTATATACCACGCCGGAATGATGAAGTGTAATTTGTGCCGGATTTTGAGACTGACCGTCGCCCGTGGGAGGCACGGCGTTCCACTCTTCTCTTTCTACCAATGGAAGGGGCGGGATGAACTTGCCATAATGATCATCGCGTTCATACCACTGAATGTCGTCCTTTATACGCATAAAACTCATGCCGATGTACCGCGGATTCTCGTCCAGAGATCGGATATACTCTTTAAACGGACTGTCCACAGTTTTATCCGCACTCATACTGGCATGACGAAACACCGGACCCTCCTCCGTCCGGATGAACAACAACATATGGGCCGAAAAAATACCCGGGCGATCCTGAATCAGAGCGACCACATCACCACTCTGCAACCGGTCCGGGATTTCCGCTAGCACCGAAAACGGAATATAATCGACGGAAATCTCCCGGTCCAGCATCATGACCGGTATGGTATCGATTCCCTTGTCCGCGAAAAACGCTTTATGACTGATCACCCGGCTGACGCTGGCCGTCTGATCCCCGGCAATACTGCGGCTCACATCTTCCAGACACCAGGAGTTGGCCGGCAACCAATCCGCCATGGTGTAGTGATTGCGACTGGCCATTCCGATAATACCGTCACGATAGCGAATGCGTTGCAGAATATTGAAAAAATCCATATAATAATCACTGAGAGACAAAGCCATGACAATTTCACAATAGGTCATGCAGTTGATCTGTTCAAGATTGAGCAAGGGCATTTGATCGTATCGCGCATACGGGCCATCCCCTTCGACTACCAATTCGTACGGTGCTCCCAGAAATCGTTCAGAATAATACTCCATTCGATCCTGTACATGAGGTGTTTCCCGGCTCACACGCCGGATATCCGTGTCAATCTCTTCGATCGTCATGGTATAATACCGCTGAGGACGAGGCCAGACAAGCCAAATGACCACCGCGAGAACCACAACAGTCAGCGCAATAGCAGCAATCCGGATTATTCTCTTGTTGCTCATGGAACCGCTCCTTTCTTGAATCCTCAAAAAGACCAGACAATACCCGACACCGCGACATGCGTTTATGGAAATGAAATGTGAAAAAAACCTGTTAGAGTCAGCACACAAAGACTCTGATCCCTCCTCCGTGTGGGAGGAGACGCAACCGATCACGCTTGGTCACAGAATCCCGGAATCCTTGATTGTTCCCGAAACCCTGGATGCTGTGACATTCAGGTCTTTCCATATGGTATCAAAAAGTCCAATCATATGCAACACAAAACCCCCTGGAGACCGGGCTGTTCTCCAATAGAATCGTTCCGGAGCCACCATAAATGACATTTCATCTGCATCGCCATATTCAGTTCCATCATCCACGGGAAGAGGTTTTTGACTTTTTCAGTCAGACGGAAAACCTCAATCGTATTACCCCTCCATGGCTTGATTTTACCATTCTGACCTCACTGCCGATCCAGATGACAAAGGGGACCGAAATCGATTGTCGGCTCAAGCTCTATGGTATACCGGTGTCCTGGAAAACCTCCATCGACCTTTGGGATCCTCCCGTTCAGTTCATCGACCGTCAGGTGCGTGGCCCCTATCGTCAATGGATCCACACCCATCGATTCTATGCGTATGATCATCAGACCCTTATGGAAGACCATGTTGCCTATCAGATACCCGGATGGGTCTTTGCCCCCCTCATTCAACGATATTGGATTCGTCACCAGGTAGAATCCATATTTGATTACCGGGAATCCCGATTCAGAGCCCTGTTTTCGGTTGCGGATACGATCGACAACACATTGTTGCCAAAAGGAGATCCCATATGACAACACATAAAGAGTCCCCTCGGCGTCGAATTCTGGTCACCGGTGCCACAGGCTATGTGGGCAGCCGGCTGATTCCCAGGCTTGTTCGTGCCGGATATTCAGTACGATGCATGGCTCGTGAGCCCAAAAAACTTGCGGATCGGGACTGGGGATCGCACGAGATCGTTCAGGGTGATGTACTCGATCCGGACTCGCTGGTACCGGCTCTGGAAAACATCGATGTCGCATACTATATGGTCCATGGCATGGGATCGGAGGGAAACTTTGAAGAGAGAGATGCCCGCTCGGCACGTAATGTTGCCACCGTGGCCGCAAAAACCGGGGTGAAACGGATCATCTATCTGGGCGGCCTGGGCCGGGCCGACGACCGGCTTTCACCTCATCTTAAAAGTCGTCAACGGGTTGGTGAAATCCTGAAAGAAACCGGCATCCCCGTCACGGAATTGCGAGCCTCGATTATTATCGGTTCCGGTAGCGCCTCCTTTGAGATCATCCGGGACCTGGTACGAAAACTGCCGGTGATGGTCACTCCCCGATGGGTCCGCTCCCGGTGTGAACCTATCTCCATCGACAATGTGCTATCCTATCTGACAGACGTACTCGAAACCCCGGAAACCATCGGAGAAACACTTGAAATCGGTGGCGGACGTGTACTGACCTATGCCGATATGATGAAAATCGTTGGCCGTCTCATGAATCGGCCGATCACGATACTGCCGGTACCCGTGCTCTCTCCAAGACTCTCTGCCTATTGGCTCAACATCATGACCGCGGTGCCCTATAGTCTTGCCCGGCCATTGATCGGCGGCCTGAAAAATGATACCATTTGCAAGGATTTCCGTATCCGGGAATGGATTCCCATCACGTTACATTCTTTTGAAGAATCCGTCAAAAAGGCCTTGCAGGATGATATTTGCGGACATCTGGAATCCCGCTGGACAGAGGCGAATTTGCCAGCCCCGCTCGAACCGGGTGGCGTGTTGCATCGTGATGTGCAACAGGTTCATAGCCCGTTGCCGGCCAGCGACCTTTTTAAGCGGATCCAAATTATCGGAGGTCAACAGGGCTGGTATTATGCCGACTGGATCTGGAAAATTCGCGGAACGATGGACCGGATGGTGGGAGGCATCGGCATACGAAGAGGTCGCCGCCATCCTGTAGACCTCAGAGTGGGCGATGCCATCGACTTTTGGCGTGTGGAGCGCTATGACCCACCAACCCGGCTGCGTCTTCGAGCTGAGATGAAAGTGCCGGGAGTGGCCCGACTGGAATTTCAGGTGACCGGGACCGAGAGCGGATCCACTCTGACCCAGACCGCCTCGCTGGCAGCCTCATCCCGATGGGGTGATCTCTATTGGTATGCCCTTGTACCCATTCATCGCATTATGTTTCGTCGCATGGCATACCGGATTGCCAATCCCGCGTAATCTCCTTTTCCTTTGACAACTCTCCCCCACCCCCAAAAAAAGATAAATAGTGTCGCGACAAGAAATATTTCGACCCGGGCAAAGGTTATACTCTATACAATGAGCGTTTTGAGCGTTTTTATTTGTGATAAAGGAGATCCATTATGACCCGACTTAACACAACCTTTGCCCTGGTCATTGTCATCGCCCTGATGCTGACCTCAACATTGTTTGCTCAATCCAGAATCGCACGTCTTCAAGTCATTCACAATTCTGCCGATCCGGCTGCAGAGATGGTAGATGTCTATCTGGACGGCACTCTCTTGCTCGATGATTTTGCTTTCAGAACCGCCACCCCTTTTATCGATGCCCCGGCCTATAAAGCAATCGATGTGGGTATCGCGCCGTCTACCAGTTCGAGCGCCGCAGATACGTTGAAAAATTTTAATCTGACACTGACGTCGGGTGAGACCTATGTGGCCGTGGCCAACGGTGTGCTCGATCCGGCTTCCTTTGCCGACAACCCTGATGGCCGTGAAACCGACTTTGGCCTGTTTATCAATGCCATGGGACAGGAATCAGCCAACGACCCCGAAAGCGTCGAATTGTCCATTCTCCATGGATCCACCGATGCACCCACTGTCGATATCATGGCTCGTGACGTGGCCACCCTGGTCGATGATGCCGCCTATGGCGATATGACCGACTATCTGGCCGTACCGCCCATGAGCTATCTCCTGGACATCACCGACGCCTCCGGTGAAACCAGACTGCTGACCTATTCCGCAGATCTCTCCGCACTGGCCGGTGGTGCGGCCGTGGTCTTTGCGTCCGGGTTCCTGGCACCACAGGACAATCAGGACGGTGAAGGCTTTGGCATCTATGTCGCTCTGCCCAACGGCGATGTCCTGACTCTCGATGCCATCACCACCGCAAGACTGCAGGTGATCCATAACGCCGCCGATCCGGCTGCCGCCAGTGTCGATGTCTATCTCAACGGCTCTATTCTGCTCGACGACTTCGCCTTCAGAGCCGCAACGCCCTTTATCGACGCTCCGGCCGGTGAAGCCATCGACGTCGGCGTGGCTGCAGGATCCAGCAGCTCGGCGGCGGACACGCTGAAAAACTTTAACCTCACCCTCACACCCGGTGAGACCTATGTCGCCGTGGCCAACGGTGTGCTCAGACCGGACGGATTCGCAGACAATCCCGATGGCCGTGAAACAGCCTTTGGCCTGTTTATCAAGGCAGGCGCAAGGGAAGAGGCCGATGAAGGCTCTCTGGTGGATTTTGTCATTCTTCACGGTTCCACCGATGCTCCTGCTGTGGACATTTTCGCCCGGGACGTGGCGCAGCTCACCGATGACGCCAGCTATGGGGACATGACAGACTATATCTCTGTTCCCGCCAACAGCTACATCATCGACGTCAAGGATGAGACCGGACAATCCACAGTCGCCAGCTACTCGGTCGATCTGAGCACGTTGGCCGGTGGCGCCGCATTTGTCTTTGCATCAGGATTTCTGAGTCCTGATGACGATCAAAGCGGACCGGCATTCGGTATCTATGTGGCTCTGCCCAATGGGGATGTATTGGGATTGCCTCTGTATACCTCAGTGTCAAAACCGGAACAAAATGCGGTGGTTAAAGACTATGCGTTGATGCAAAATTATCCAAATCCGTTCAACCCGTCTACCACCATCGTATTCTCACTGGCTGCCACCGAGCGCGTCTCTCTGAATGTGTATACCATCACCGGCCGTTTGGTTGCCGAGTTGGTGGACCAGCGCATGGAAGCGGGACAGCACAGCGTTCGTTTTGAAGTCACAAACCTGCCCTCCGGCACCTATCTCTACTGGCTTGTGGCGGGATCTTTTTCAGAAACTCGCCGCATGACAATGTTAAAATGAATCTGTAAAGGCAAAGAGATCCGGCCATTTGCCTCTGGCCGGATCTCTGCCCGCTGTCCTTAGCTTAAAAAAAATGAAAAAAATAGAATAAATCTTGAATCATATTCACTGTTGCAACATCTAATTAATAAATCACCATCGATCCAGCACAGCGACAAGCTTGCAAAAAGTAAAGGAGTCAGAAATGACCAATGAAGAAAAAAGGATCAAGTTTGAAGAGCTTGCCTATGATCATCTAGACTCCCTATACAGTACGGCACTGAGGATGACTCGAAATACGCAGGAAGCGGAAGATTTGGTTCAGGATACCTTTCTGCGTGCCTATCGATTTTTTGACAAATTCGAGTTGGGTACCAATTTTCGGGCCTGGATCTTTAGAATTTTAACCAATACATTCATCAACACCTATCGTAAAAAAGTACGTACACCCCAAAAAGTCGACTATGACAAAGTGTCGTTTGGTATTCAAAGTGACCACAAGTATCAGGAGCCGACTGAACCTCATCAGGATTATGATGAAGACGCCTATGTTGAGCTGTTCGATGATCAAATAAAAGGTGCTCTTGATAAATTGTCGGATGAATTTCGCATGGTCATCTTGTTAGCTGATGTGGAGGGTCTGTCTTATAAAGAAATAGCCAGTATTGCAGACATTCCTATCGGTACGGTCATGTCCCGATTGTTCAGAGGGCGAAAAATCCTGCAACGCTCTCTCGGTCGGTATGCCAAGAGAGAAGGATTTGTGCCCGAGGAAGCCTGATCCGATCTTATTGACAATGATCCTCCCGTGTGCGTGTCGATAACCAGAATCGTTCAGGGTGATCAAATGACAAATTCTTTTATCCACAGACATATCGGCCCCACCGAGACGGAAATTGCAGAAATGCTTGAAACGGTGGGTGCCGATAGTCTCGATCAATTGATCGAGCAAACCATACCGGAATCCATTCGAACCCACACACCTCTCGATCTACCGGATGGATTGAGTGAGACCGACTATATCGCCAAACTCAAATCCACACTTGCTCAAAACCACCTTTTCAAATCCTATATCGGATTGGGTTATCACCCCACTCTGACACCTTCTGTTATACAGAGAAACATCTTTGAAAATCCGGGATGGTATACACAGTACACGCCTTATCAGGCAGAGATCGCCCAGGGACGTCTGGAGGCACTGCTAAATTTCCAAACAATGGTCAGTGATCTGACCGGCCTGGAGCTCAGCAATGCTTCCCTTCTCGACGAAGCCACTGCTGCCGCTGAAGCCATGACCCTCTCGCATAGGGTTGTCAACAAACGCAAAACACAGCCGAGAAACCGTTTCTTTGTCGACAAGGACATCTTTCCACAGACACTGGAGGTGGTGGAGGGACGAGCGTTACCCCTCAATATTGAGGTGGTTGTGGGCACTATTGAGGAAGCGGTATTTGACGAAAATTATTTTGGCGTACTGATTCAAAATCCAGATCAATATGGACGCCTTCGGGACCTGACATCCCTGATTCAGGAGGCCCACAAGCAAAAGTTGATGGTCACTATCGCAGCGGATATCATGAGTCTGTTGCTGGTCAAGCCACCGGGTGAGATGGGAGCGGATATCGCTGTGGGATCCACTCAGCGGTTTGGTGTGCCGATGGGATTCGGAGGGCCTCACGCCGCCTATTTTGCCACTCATCCCGAATATAAACGAGACACACCGGGACGGATCATCGGGGCGTCGGTGGACAAGTTTGATCATCCCGCGTTCCGTATGGCCCTGCAGACACGTGAACAACATATTCGCCGTGAAAAGGCGACGTCAAACATATGTACCGCCCAGGCACTTTTGGCGATTATGGCGGGAATGTACGCAGTCTATCATGGCCCCGACGGATTGAACCAAATTGCCTCGCGTATTCATCGACACACACGCGAGCTATATGTCGGTCTCGAACAGCTGAATATCCACCTGTCACACCATACCTTTTTCGACACCCTGCGTCTGGACCTTCCGGATGCCCAAACAAGGAACCAGCTTCACGATCTGTTCAAAACCAACAGTATCAATGTCCGCTGGATCGATGACGACCAGATCTCCATCGCACTCAACGAAACCACCGATGCAACGGATATTCAGAAACTACTCGATATTGTTGCCAAAGCATTGGACAAAGAATCCCCAATACTCCCACAGGAATCCCATCTCCCGGAAGCCATACCCCCGGCTCTAAAACGGCAAACCGAATATCTCAATCATCCTGTCTTCCGGAACCATCATTCGGAAACAAAGATGCTCCGGTATCTCAAAAAGCTTGAGAACCGGGATCTTTCTCTCACCCAATCCATGATACCTCTTGGATCCTGTACCATGAAACTGAACGGAACCACGGAGATGATGCCTCTGAGTTGGCCCGAGATCTCTGATCTGCACCCGTTCGCTCCTGAGGAACAGTCATTGGGATACCAAAGAGTGTTTAAAGAGCTGGAAGCCTCTCTTGCAACGCTCACCGGCTTTTCTGCCGTTTCCCTGCAACCCAATTCGGGCGCCCAGGGAGAGTTTACGGGTTTGATGGTGATTCGCGCCTACCATCAACACCGCGGGGATGCTCAACGCGATGTGGTTCTGATCCCCTCCTCCGCTCACGGCACCAATCCTGCCAGCGGAGTGATGTCCGGCATGAAAGTGGTGATCGTCAAATGTGATGACCGGGGAGATATCGACATTGAAGATTTGAGCGCCAAAATCGACAAACACCGGGACCGATTATCCGCCCTGATGGTAACCTATCCCTCCACTCATGGCGTTTTCGAAGAACACATTCGTACCGTCTGCGATCGTGTGCATGAGGCAGGGGGACAGGTCTATATGGATGGTGCCAATCTCAACGCCCAGGTTGGCCTCACCACCCCGGCTCATATCGGTGCGGATGTCTGCCATCTCAATCTACACAAGACGTTTAGCATCCCGCATGGTGGAGGTGGACCCGGTGCTGGACCGATCGCTGTGGCTGACCATCTAAACGATTTTCTTCCAAAGCACCCCCTGGTACAGGTGGGTGGATCCAGGGGAATTCTACCGGTTTCTGCCGCTCCCTGGGGAAGTGCCAGTATCCTGGTAATCTCACACGCCTATATCCAGCTCATGGGAGGAAAAGGTCTGACGCAAGCATCGAAAATCGCTATCCTCAACTCCAATTATATCAAATCCCGCCTGCAAGAGGATTTTAAATTGCTCTATAGCGGAACTCACGGACGGGTTGCCCATGAAATGATTGTCGACCTGAGACCCTTCAAGTCGGTACATATCGAAGCCGAGGATGTCGCCAAACGATTGATGGATTATGGCTTCCACGCTCCCACAATGTCCTGGCCTGTTCCCGGAACAGCCATGATTGAACCCACTGAAAGTGAATCCAAGGATGAATTGGATCGTTTCTGTGACGCCATGATACAGATTCGCGCTGAAATCGCCGATATCGAGTCCGGAAAGGCGAGCGAACAGGACAATGTTGTGAGAAACGCACCACACACCCATCAGGAAGCGACCAATGATGACTGGCACCATATCTACAGTCGCAAAGAAGCGGTTTATCCTCTTTCCTATTTGAAAGACAACAAATTCTGGACACCTGTGGGTCGTATAGACAATACGGCAGGCGACCGACATCTGGTCTGCACTTGCCTGCCCGTAGAAGCCTATGAAGAACCCTTTACCCAGGTTGAATTGGAAGCCATCAGTCTGTAACCCGAGAAGACCTATGACACCGCTCACTCTGTTCTGGTTTCGCAGGGATCTGCGCCTCCACGACAATGCCGGATTGTTCGAGGCCCTGACCGGAGAAAATCCGGTTCTGGGCCTTTTTATTTTTGATTCCCATATCCTGAATGATCTGGAACCCAGAGATCCCCGTGTGCAGTTTATTTTTGACGCCATCCTCAAAATCAAACAAAATCTGGAAGAAAACGGCAGCTCGCTTCTCATCCGAACAGGCAGAACAGAGGATATTTGGCGTGATGTGATAGCAGAATATGACATCAGGCGGGTAGACTGGAACGAGGATTATGAACCCTATGCCAGAAAACGGGATAAACACGTACGGTCCTTTTTGGAAAAAAATGATATCGATGTTCACGAACATAAAGATCAGATTATCTTTGACCCGCAAGAGGTGCTCAAAGATGACGGTGACCCCTACAAGGTGTATACACCGTATAAAAACAAGTGGAAAGATCGTTTAACCGACTCCGATATTGTCTCATACAAATCCGAATCGCATCTCGATCATTTTCTCGAGACATCATCTCTGGTCACCCCGACACTGAAACATTTGGGATTCACACGCAGGGGATTCGACATCCCCAAAGCGGACTTGCCCACCCAAATCATCCGCTCCTATGACAAACATCGGGATTTTCCGGCCCGAAACGGCACCACCCGACTGGGCATTCACCTGCGATTTGGAACTGTCAGCATCCGCCACTGCGTTCAAACCGCCCTGGAACTGAACGAGACCTGGCTGGATGAACTCATCTGGCGGGAATTTTACATGTCTATTCTCTTCCATTTCCCGCACGTCGTCGATCAACCCTTTAGACCAGAATACGCACATATCCCATGGCGAAACGACTCTAAAGAATTCAAAGCCTGGTGCAACGGACAGACAGGCTTTCCCATGGTCGATGCCGGAATGAGAGAATTGAACGAAACCGGCTATATGCACAACCGTGTGCGCATGGTCACGGCGAGCTTTTTAACAAAACATCTTTTGATCGATTGGCGCTGGGGAGAACGGTATTTTGCCGCTAAATTGCTGGACTATGAACTGGCGTCCAACAACGGCAACTGGCAGTGGGCCGCCGGCTGCGGTGTAGATGCTGCTCCCTATTTCAGAGTCTTTAACCCGGATCGTCAAATCGAACGATTTGACAAGGAGAAAACATATATAAAAAAATGGGTTCCTGAGGTGGACACCCGATCCTATGTGGATCCCATCGTATCACACCCGGCAGCTCGGCTGCGGGCTATCGAGACCTACAAAGAGGCACTTGACCGCGCACGGTAACAAGGATTTTGGCATTGCCTTAAAAATATTCCGCCGGCCGGATATTAACCACTGCCTGATTGTCATCAACAATGGACACCGAAATGTCCATGGGTCGGCAACAGATCTGGCAATCCTCGATATACCGCTGTCGCAGACCTCCGGACACATCGATCTCGATCCACTGTGAGGCGCCACAATAGGGACAATCAACTTTGTTCTCCAACAAAACCATAAACACTCCACAGGTTCCACTGGTGTCCGGTTTGTCAACCAGATACCAGTGCATAGGTTCAACAAACGACCAAAACAGACATTTTTTCGGCTCGCTTTGTTCAACGGTTTCAGTCAGACGCCCCCCAGTTTGCCTTACAATCAATCGGATCTCTACCCTGTTAAACACAAAAACAGCCCATCATCATCCCTGCCCCTTGGTGTCGGCAACGATGAAACCTGGCTCGTGTTAAAAAGGAGAACCCTATGGCCAAAACACTGAGACTGATTCTGGGAGATCAGTTGAATCCCAACCACTCCTGGTTTGATAAACGGTCGTCGGATATCACCTATGTGATGATGGAGATTCTGCCAGAAACCCAATACGTAACTCATCACATACAAAAAATTCTCGCGATTTTTATGGCCATGCGTTCCTTCACACAACGAATGCAACATGAGGGACATCCGTTTATCTACATAACACTCGATGACCCGGAAAACCGGCAATGTTTTGAAAAGAATATTAAACGGCTCATCGAACACCATGGCTATTCCACATTTGAATATCAACAGCCGGATGAATATCGGCTGGATCGCCTCTTTTCAAACCTGGCAAGAAATCTCACCATACAGACCCGTATGTGCGACAGCGAACACTTTATCACACCGAGAAACGCTGTGGCAGAGTTTTTTAAAGGACGCAAGACATATCGAATGGAATCGTTCTATCGCCATGTTCGCCGACAAAACAATATACTCATGCATAAGGATAAACCGCTCACCGGACAGTGGAACTATGACCAGGACAACCGCAAACCCTTGCCCTCTGGTGAAACAATTCCGGAGCCTCTCCTGTTCGACAACGATGCCAGTAAAATCGCAGAGATGCTGAGCCGTCTGAAGGTTCAGACCATTGGAGCGTCCAGGCCCCAACATCTGATCTGGCCCATATCACAACAACAATCACTGGCACTGCTGGATCACTTTTTATCCTCCGGATTACAAACATTCGGGACCTACCAGGATGCGTTGACACATCGGGATGATTTTCTCTTTCACTCCAGACTCTCGTTTGCGTTGAATACCAAACAGCTTGACCCGCAACGCGTTATCAAAAAAAGTATAGATCACTGGCAACGGCATCAGGATACGATACAAATTTCACAGATAGAAGGATTCGTTCGGCAAATCCTGGGGTGGCGTGAATATATGAGAGGAATGTATTGGCATCACATGCCAGAGTATGAACAGATGAACGCACTTGATCATTCGGCTCCTCTCCCGAAATTTTACTGGACCGGAAAGTCCCAAATGGCCTGCATGGCCCACGCCATCCGACAGTCACTGGATCACGCTTACGCTCATCACATCCAGCGATTGATGGTAACCGGAAATTTCGCGCTGCTGGCGGGTGTAGATCCGGATGAGGTCGATGCCTGGTACCTGGGTGTCTACATCGATGCCTTTCAATGGGTAGAGGTAACCAACACCCGGGGAATGAGCCAATATGCTGATGGTGGTATGATTGGCAGCAAGCCCTATGTATCTTCTGCAAACTATATCAACAAAATGAGCGATTACTGTCATCGCTGTCATTATCAGGCCGGCAAAAAGCACGGGGAGAGAGCGTGCCCGTTTAACAGTCTGTATTGGGATTTTTATCATCGACATCGCGAACGGCTGCAAACCAATCCACGTGTTTCGGTCATGTATCGTACTTGGGATCGAATGAAACCCTCTGAACGAAAACACCTGCTCGACCATGCAGCCAGATTAAAACAGTCGATTGAATCCCTGTAAAGGTGGCGAACAGGACCAAAAAGCACTCCATCAGGATTCCGCAACGTCCTGAAACGTCGTTAACCGTCTCACGACCTGAGGATGAGAGATATCAAAATAATCAAAGCCCTGTCCGCCGACGAAGATTTGAGTATTGTAACGCGAACACAGATCATACAAGAGGTCAATCTCCTGTTGACTTTTCTGCACATCCTGCACAAAGGTACTGGATAGATACAATCGACGGGGATAAAATTTACTAAAAATGGGTGCGGCATCGCGGGCTGGACTCAGTTGGCCGCTATAGAGAACCCGAAACCCCTGCTCCTCGAGCACATGGTCCACCATTTTTAATGCGATATCGTGCAATTCGTCCGCCAGATTCATCAAAAGAACCGGTTCTCTACGTCTGGAGGGGATGCGCACCACACCTTGCAGTCGCACAACAGCGTCCCTCACATTCTGAGTCGCCAGATGCTCCTCAACGACAGACAATTCCTTGTCCATCCACATCTGTCCCAATCGATACATGACCGGCGTGACCACTGAATCATATATTCGGTAAAGGGGATTGTCTGATAAATACAGACCATTCAAGATTCTCTGTACACCTGTCCGGCTGGATGCGAGAGAAAACCTCAAGGTCCGCTGAACAAGCGCATTCCAGTTTTGTTTTCCGATATCGTGGGCAATGTCCAGGTCTTCATGATTTTCAACAGGAAACAGGTTCAGCTTCGCATGTCTGCCCTGCTGATTCTTTATGAAACTGGCCAGATGAGTCATTAAAAACTTCCGATGTCCCCCTGCTGTTTTATGACAATCCAGCTTACCTTCTTCTGTCCACCGTTTTATGGTGGATACATTCACTCCCAGCAATCGACTCGCTTCAACGCTATTCAGCATCCGATCTTCAGTTTTCACAGTCAGTCCTGCCTTTTCTCAAGTGTGGTTAACGGTGTTGGGTCGCTATTCATCGTGTTCCCAGTATCGAACAGCGGATAAATCCTTGCTCTTGCCGGTAATCAACCGGGCGCCCCGGTTGCGAGTGAAATAGTCTATCCCCCATTGGATAAAAACCAAAACGCGGTTTTCAAACCCAACGAGGTACATCAGATGAACGAACAACCATAACAACCATGCAAAATAGCCCGAGAACCGGAACCCCCGGATATCCGCCACCGCTTCATTGCGGCCGATAACCGCCAGATTGCCCCGATCCCAGTACGAAAATCCCTCTACTGCTTTGTCTTTCAGCCGGTTCTGAATCACCCGGGCGACATATCGTCCCTGATGAATCGCCACAGGAGCCACTCCGGGCAGGATATCTCCGGAGGATGTCTCGAATCTCGCCAATTCACCGATCGCTGCCGCCATCTCGACACCAGTGGGACCGGCCCCGACGATGACGAACGTCAGGAGACGTTTTTGACGTTCCGGATCGGGTTCGGATTCCGCTTGTTCAAACGCCATAAGAATTCGGCTGCGGATGTCCGTGGCCTCCTCGATGGTTTTAAGCCCCGGCACATACCGCTCCCATTCCGTATGACCGAAATAGGTATGGCCGGCACCCGTGGCCACAATCAGTGAATCGTAGGGCACGGCGCTGCCGGACCGCAGAACAACACGTTGATCGCTTGTGGATCTCCACAGCTTCATCCAGTATGACAGTTGCATTGGACTGCCGTTTCAGCACAGCTCGCAACGGCGAAGAAATATCCGCGGGAGAATGCCCTCCCGTAGCCGCCTGGTAAAGAAGAGGCTGAAACAGATGAAAATTGCGTTTGTCGATAAGAGTAACCGCTACCGGTGCTTTTTTCAGGTGCTTGGCGGCATAGAGTCCGCCAAATCCGCCGCCTATGATGACCACTTTGTGCTGTACACTCGTACTCTATCCTCTTCAAAGGACAATCTATCAGATCTGTGCAATCGGAAACGAAAAGCAACATCGATTGATGCTGATGTCCGGTTCTTCACGTCGGTGGATCCGCTCAGGATTCCGGTGCACCACTATTTGATGGACGCCAATCCACCATCAACGCCCAACACCTGACCGGTTATCCAGTCACTCCGTGGCGACAGGAACCACTCTACTGCCCGGGCGATATCTTCCGGGGTTCCAAGACGACCCAGCGGATGCATGGCCAGAGACGTCTCCCGCCCTCGTGCTGAAGAGGTAATCCGCTCCGACAAGGGCGTCTCGACCAGACCCGGAGCCACCACATTGAACCGTATCCGTTTCGCGGCATAGGTAGCAGCTGCCGACCGGGTCAACCCCTCAATGCCGGCCTTGGCTGCAGAGATGGCCTCATGATTGGCCAATCCGATTCTCGCAGCGCCGGTGGAAAGCAAAACAATACTGCCTCCGTTTTTTGACATCGTCCTGCCGGCAGCCCGGATCACAGCAAACGCACTGGTCAGATTCAGATTCACGGTAGAGTCCCAATCCTGACGAGAGGTCAAATGTGCCGGCTTGAGCAAAATCGATCCCACAGCATCGAGGACTCCATCGATTTTTTCAAACCGATCGATGGCACCCTTGAATAATTGCTCAACAGCTTCAAAAGAGGTGGCATCGGTTGGTTGATACAGCGCTCCCGTCTCCTCTGAAAGGGACTGCAGCTTGTCCTCACTGCGCGCACCCATCATCACATGAGCACCCTGCTCTGTTAACCGACGCACTACGAGTGCACCAATCCCACCGGTCGCTCCCAGTACAACAAATGAACGGTCAGAAAATTCAGACTCCATCTCAAGAACCCTCCGGTATAAACAGCTGTTCCAATACCAGCGATTGTTCTACTTTACCGGTACTGTTCTCTACTTATAGAACAATGCTGATCTGTTGTAAAAACATGGAATAGTTCGCTTTTCTCAAATTGTTCTGTAGTTAAGCGTTTTGAGCGATTACTATTAAACCAACAACGCCAGGACTCAATTTATTTGATATAATTCGGGTCTTGAAAAAAATCTCCAGATATTGCATTTCAAAATGAACAAGAGCGAGTGATATGAAACCCTGTCATTTTATTTTTACTCTTTTATTTGCAGCATCCACAACCATCTATGCCGGTTCCGGCAACACCTCGGAATCGGAGACCGACACGCTATTAAAAAGCGCTCGTAAACTGTTTTATCAAAGCGTTCAATCGGAAAACAAAATCGATCAGGCAATCGATCAATTCGAACGCATCGCACAAAAAGACAGTGACTATGTGGGGGTGGCGCAAACCTATATTGGAGCACTCACCGCACTGCGGGCAAAATATTCATTTTGGCCCTATGAAAAGTTGCAATGGGCTCGAAAGGGTTTGTCGAAAATGGATCAGGGAATACAAAAAAACCCCGACAACCTTGAAGCGTTGTTTATCCATGGCTCCACATGCTATCATCTTCCCTTCTTTTTCAAAAGAGCGGATGATGCTCAATGGGCCTTTCAAAAAATAATCGACCTGTATCCATCACAAAACCATCAATATGAACCTCAACTGCTTCTCAATATGATCGAGTTTATACTCAGTCATGCAGAGCTATCCCAAGAGGACAGGGAAAGGACCCAACAGTTTCGCCAGGATCTGAAACGACAAGAGGTTACCTCCCGGTCCCCGCGATCCATAAATGGCAAAACAACGGCCCTCTAACCTCGAGAGACGGTATTCCATGAAATTTGAATATCTTGTATTCAACGCGATCATCCTGACGGGTCCTCTTGTTTTTGCATTCGACAAACGGGTGCGCTATGTGCGATACTGGCCAATGGCCCTGTTGGCAACAGCAACGATTCTTCCTGTCTACATCATATGGGATTCACTGGTGACAGGGAAGCATTGGTGGTTCAACCCCGCGTATACGACCGATATACGCATTGCAGGGTTGCCTCCGGGTGAGTGGCTGTTTTTTATCACCGTTCCCTTTGCGTGTTTGTTTATTTGGCAAATTTTAATTACGTTATACAATCGGGGACAGTGGCGAAACCCATTGAACATCTATTATGTCTTTCTGCTGACTGTACCGGCCGCTCTGTTTTTTCTCATAACCGGGAAAATTTACACCGGGCTTGTTTTTGCCGCCATCGGGCTGGCGGCTTTGCTCGATTGGATATCCGGCAGCCGTGTGTTGGCCCAAAAGCATACCCTCATCTACTTTGGCATTCTATCAGGGCTGATACTCGTCTTCAATGGCTATCTGACAGCACGGCCGGTGGTTTTGTACGGAGAATCTTTTCAGCTCGGCATACGTATCATTACGATTCCCGCAGAAGATTTTCTCTACGGATTTTCCCATATCCTGATGTGTACCACGGTATTTCAAGCACTCAAGAAAGGACATCATGGCACACGTTAGCGTCGTGGGGGGTGGACTGGGTGGTTTGTGTGGAGCGGTTTACCTGAAATCCTATGGCTTTGACGTCGATCTGTATGAACAGAATTCCAGTCTCGGCGGTAAAATGAATCAGATCCGGTTGGGCGATTATCGTTTTGATACCGGTCCGTCGCTGATGACGCTGCCCTCTGTTCTCACCGATATCTTTCGGGATGTGGGAGGGGTGGTCCCCCCGATTGAATGGACCCGGATAGATCCCATCTGTCGATATTTTTTCCCGGATGGAACCCGACTGGATACGTTTTCCGATGCCTCCGAGATGTCCCGGGAGTTGGCTCACGTGTTTTCGGAGAAAGAGGTGGATGGATTCAGACGCTTTATGAAATATAGTGAACGGATCTATGCGCTCACATCCCGAATTTTTCTGTACACCCCCATTCATGAATTGAACAGGGTTCTCACTCTGCAAAACCTGACCACCCTGGCACATATCTTCCAGATCGACCCCCTTCGCACCGTTCATCAGGGGGTTTCCCGTTTCTTTGCCGATCCCAGACTGGTTCAGTTGTTTGATCGCTATGCCACCTACAACGGATCCGACCCCTTTCAGGCTCCGGCAACGCTGAACATTATTCCCCATGTTGAGTTTGGTATTGGTGGGTACTATATCCATGGCGGCATGTATCGTCTGGTTGAAACCCTGACCGACCTGGCCGCAGAGATGGGTGTTCGTATTCATACCCGTCAACGAGTACAAAAAATTCTCCACACCGGCAAATGCGTGACCGGCCTGCGCGTGGACAATCAAAGCCTTGCAACAGATGCCGTCCTGTGTAACTCTGATGTGGTCACCACGTTTTCCTCTCTCATCGAGGGATTCCCACAGGTAGAGCGCAACTTGAATGCGCTCGAACCCTCTCTTTCCGGTTTGGTTTTCCTCTGGGGAATCGATCAAACCACCCCTCAGTGGGCTCATCACAATATCCTGTTTTCCTCAGACTATCGACGGGAATTCGAACAAATATTTACGGACCATTCTATGCCGGACGATCCGACGATATATATTTCCATCACCAGCAAAACAGATTCGGATCACGCCCCCAAGGGCAAAGAGAACTGGTTTGTCCTGGTCAATGCACCTTATCTGTCGGAGAATCAGGATTGGGAGGTCTGGATTCAGCAGACAAGGGAACGCGTGATACGGAAAATAGAATCCGTATTGGGAACCTCCATCGCAGACAAAATCGACATGGAAGAGACCATCACACCGCACGACTTTTTGCTAAAATATGGCAGTAACAAAGGAAGCCTCTATGGCATTTCATCCAACAGCCGGACCACTGCCTTTCGACGACCCGCGAATCGGAATCGACAGGTTCGTGGACTTTACTTTGCCGGCGGTTCGGCCCATCCCGGTGGCGGGGTCCCACTGGTGCTTCTCTCCGGGAAAATGGCCGCAGAATTGATCAACCAGTACCAAAACGCTTGAGGATCTCGTATGGTTTTTGAATTTGACATTTTGGCGCAATATATTTCTCATCGGTACTGTTTGGCTTTTTGTGCGACAGGGATAGATTTCGAAACAATCATTAAATACCAACACAGGTGATCGAAATTATGAAAAAAGCAGTTGTCATCGGTTCAGGGTTTGGCGGTCTGAGTATAGCCATTCGGCTGCAGGCACAGGGATTTCAGGTTACCATCCTGGAAAAAAAAGCACGGGTAGGCGGACATGCCTATGCCTTTGAAAAAGATGGCTACAAATTCGATATGGGCCCATCTCTTGTGACCGCTCCGGAAATTATCAGGGATATTTTCACCGTTGCCGGTAAAAATCTGGATGACTATGTAGATATGATACGTCTCGATCCCTATTACCGGATCTATTTTCACGACAAATCCCATATCGATTACGTCGGTGACAGTGACCGCATGAAAGAACAAATGGCCCGGTTCAATCCCAAAGATGCGTCAAACTATGATTCCTTTATCAACGCGTCAAAGGGCATTTATAAGGCGGTGATTGAGGATCGTCTGGGATCCACACCCTTTATGGATATCAAAACAAACCTGGCATTCGTTCCACAGGCCATAAAATTAAGAGCCTTGACAAACTGTTACTCTTTTGTGAAACGATTTTTTAAGGATCCCCGACACCATTTTACCTTTAGTTTTCATCCCTTGTTTATCGGCGGCAACCCGTTCCGTGCCCCGGCTGTCTATCTCATGATACCGTATCTGGAAAAAACCGGCGGGGTCTGGTTTACCCGCGGCGGCATGGCCAGTCTGGTTCGGGCATTTGAACAGGTTTTTCTCGAATTGGGCGGCACGATTCATACCTCCTCGGAGGTCAATGAGATTGTCGTAAAAAATGGCAGAGCAACGGGAGTAAGAGTACGGGATGCACTGTTTACGGCAGAGGTGGTGGTATCGAATGCAGATTTTATTCACACCCATAAAACCCTCATCCCGTCCAGTCATCGGAAGCATTGGACCGACAAACGACTCGATCGACTCGACTATTCCATGAGTGCGTTTCTGCTCTATCTGGGTGTCAAAAAACAATATCCACAACTCAAACACCACACCCTGATTCTGTCCAAACGGTATAAAGAATTGATCACCGATATCTTTGACCGTAAAATATTGGCCGATGACTTTTCCATGTATCTGCACGCTCCCACACGAACCGATTCATCCATGGCACCCGCAGGACGAGAGAGTCTTTATATCCTCGTTCCTGTACCCCATCTGAAATCAGGAGTGGACTGGACAACCATGACAGAGCCATATACCCGTAAAATTATAAATTTTCTCGAACATGATTTCGGTCTAGAGGGACTTGAGGACAATATAGAAGTCATGCAACAGTTTACGCCCCTCGATTTCGCCCACAAAGCAAATTCGACATATGGAAGCGCCTGGGGGGTAGAACCCAAACTCACGCAGACAGCCTATTTGAGACCCCACAATAAAAGCAAAGATATCAAAGGTCTCTATCTGGTAGGGGCAAGCACCCATCCCGGCGCCGGTCTCCCGGGTGTGATGCTTACGGCAGAAACAACCGAGAAGGTGATCCTTAAAGAGGTTCGATCAACAGAGTAAAGGACCTATATCGTGGCACTGAAACACCATACAACGCTCAATGCAGCATTCAAATACGCCAGACAGGTTACGGCTGTTCACGCAAAAAGTTTTTATCTATCCGCCCGGTTTCTACCCCGTGAAAAACGTTGGGCCACATACGCCCTGTATGGCTTTTGCCGGTATGCCGACAATTTAATCGATACTCCACGGGACCGGAGCCGTAGCGAATTGCTCCAGGAAGTGGAGTTTCTGGCCAATGAGCTCGAGACAGCATACCGAACCGGTGAATCGGAACATCCCATCATGATGCCGTTTATCCTGATCGCCCGGAAATACACCATCCCCATCACCTATCCTATGGAATTGCTGGAAGGTGTCAAAATGGATCTTCGACTCGATCGCTATGAGACATTTGAAGATCTTTATCTCTTTTGCTATCGGGTTGCCGGTGTGGTGGGGTTGATGATGACCAATCTCCTGGGGTACAAATCCGATTCAGCCTTTGAATATGCGGAAAAGCTCGGCATCGCCATGCAATTGACCAATATTCTAAGGGATGTTCAGGAAGATGAACGCATGGGCAGAATCTATCTGCCGCAGGAAGATCTGAGCCAATTCAATGTCTCTGAAAATCAGATCGTTTCCGAGCAGATGGACCAAAACATGCTTGATTTTATGACATTCCAGGTCGATCGGGCTCTGCGGTATTACAAAGAGGCTGAAAAAGGAGTCGAATTGCTGGATACCAATTCCCAATTCGCAATCTATGCAGCCAGCAAAATTTATCGCGGTATCCTGGATAAAATTATCAGACAGGGCTATAATCCCTTTCTGGGCCGGGTTTATGTGCCCCGACAGCAAAAGATCAACATATTGCTCAGAGAAGTGCTCAAAACCAGAGTCCGTATGGCACGGGAAACTCTGATTCCACAAACCGTCTCCAGAACAGCACTATGATTAAAGCGCAACATGAGAAATGGGCGGAATTCCTCTTTGGTCATTATCTGAAGGGCCTCTTTCGTCAACACTTTCATACGATACGATGCGTAGGGCCCATACCAACGCTCGATGCCAATTATCCGGTACTTTTATTACCCAATCACAGCACGTGGTGGGATGGATTTTTTGTTCATCTGGTGAACAAAACCGTGTTCAAACGTCAGCTCTATTTGATGATGCTGGAAGAACAATTACAAAAAAACAGTTTCTTTTCCAGAGTGGGCGCGTTTTCCATCCAGCCGGACTCTCCTGCCGTGATTCGTACCACGCTGAGATATATTCTGAATACCCTGCGCGAAACGCCATCAGCAATGATCTGCTGGTTCCCGCAAGGTGTTTTGCTACCCTGGGATATCCGTCCGCTACACTATCAACCCGGAATCTCCCGATTACTTGCGCTGGCTCCCAAACCCCTGACGGTGCTGGGCATGGGCATAAAAATCGAATATCTGGATGATCAACGCCCGGATGTTTTTATACAGTTTGACCGTCCCCGCGTCATTGACAACTCTCACGATCTGACGACAAAACGTCTGGAACGGAATGAAACCGATCTGCTGGAAGCATTGCGATACCGTATTTGCCGCAAGGAACAGGGACACCTGCTGCTTCAGGGAAAATCATCGATAAATACCATAATGGAGCGATTGAAATCCCCGTTTGGCTCCAGTGGCCGGACAGACATCGGATCGTCTCACTAAAGGAGTTTTTCACGTGTTGGTACTGACAGGTTGTATTCTCGCAGCATTGGCAATTGTACTCGCTGTGACACTATTCAATGCCTTCACCGCCCCACGGGTCAAACAGGGTCCCACACCACGGTCTCATACACGGGTTTCGGTTCTCATTCCGGCACGCGATGAAGAACGATCCATCCAAACCTGCCTGGACTCTATCCTGAAACAAGACTATGCGTATATGGAAGTGCGGGTATTGGATGACCAATCGACCGATGGGACCGCCGCGATCATAAGAAACCGGGCAAAAACGGATTCCCGACTCTTTCTGCACAGCGGGAATCCACTACCCGCCGGCTGGACCGGGAAAAACTGGGCCTGTCATCAGTTGGCCCGTGAAGCAACGGGAGATGTTTTGCTGTTTACCGATGCCGACAATTTTTACGCTCCGGATGCCGTCAGCCGAACCGTGGGCTGGCTCCAGACCTACCACCTTGGACTTTTTAGTGCCTTCCCTCAACAAATAACCAGGACCTGGTCCGAAAAACTGGTGGTTCCCGTCTTTGATCACTTTGTCTACAGCTTTCTTCCCTTATGGCTGACCTATAAAAGTCGATTCCCCTCCCTGTCCGCCGCCAATGGTCAGTGGATTGCCATAACCCATAACGCGTACCAGCAAATCGGCGGCCATAAGGCGGTAAAAGATCAAATCGTCGAAGATGTGGAACTGTGCCGTCGCGCAAAACGACAGGGACTTGAGACCCTGACCGCCACCGGCAGAGATGCGGTCTTTGGTCGCATGTATCGGTCCTGGAAGGAAACATGGGCCGGCTTTTCAAAAAATGCGTTTGGCTTGATGGGATTTCAGACGATTCCATTTTTTATGTTCATGGGTTTTCTGTTTGTCATCTATGTTCTTCCCTATGGACTGTTGGCCATTCCCTCTCTCTGGCCTCTGAACGGGCTGGCCGTGGCATGCAATCTCGCGATCCGTCTCATTCTGGCACTCAAATACAGACAGAACATTCTGTTCGGTGTGATACTCCACCCGCTATCCATCCTCGTCACCTTGTTGATCGGAATCCATTCCTATCATCGCTACCGCAGGGGACATATCAATTGGAAAAACAGAGCGGTAACCATGAAAGCGACAGAGGCATAACCCATGACGAACCGATGGCCCATCCTGGTCCTGTACATCATTCTGACTGCAGGTGGACTCTGGCATATTCTCGGCTGGTTTCAGACCACCATGCGTGTTATGGCATCCCCCTTGCTGATCGTTCTGGCGGGGATCTCGATCATCAGTGTCTGGTCACGAATCCGGTCCGAACAACAAAACCATCAACAAAAGGGGCGCAGGTTCCTGCAGTGGAGTCTGTTGGTGATACTCGGAGGATTTGCAGTTGAAACCATAGGGGTCAAAACCGGGTGGATATTCGGAGACTATGTGTATGGCTCCACACTTGTGCCCAACGTCTTCGGCGTGCCCGTCGCCATCGGGTTCGCATGGATTTTGATTACCGTGTCTGCCACAGCCATTGCCTACCGTCTCAAATGTTTCCAGCGTCATGCACTGATCGGCATTGTCGCCGCCGCCATGCTGATGGTTCTTTTTGATATGTTTATGGAACCCGCAGCCGTGGCCCTGAATTACTGGAATTGGCAAGGATCCGACATCCCGCTGTCCAACTATATCGCCTGGTTTGTACTGGGTGGCATATTTATAGCCATTGGAAACATCCGGGATGTATTTCCCGAGCAGATGCCCTGGTTTCTCGTGCATCTGTATATCGCCCAGCTCATCTATTTTCTGCTGATTTATGCGAAACCAGACAGTTGACACATCATGAACCGAAAGAGTGGTCAAAAATGTCCCTCATACAAACATTGATGCAGAAACAACAAAGCGTCAGAGGACTGGTTATCGCTACAACCGTGATCCTGGCCTGGACGGGTCACCTGATCTGGCTCCTCTCCCGCCCCCTGGATCAGTACTCTCTACCCACTGCGTTGCTGGGTGTGCTGGTACAATCCTTTTTGTATACCGGTCTCTTTATTACAGCCCACGACGCTATGCACGGATCCATTTGGCAATCCCGATATCGGTTGAATCGCATCGTGGGCACCATCGCTGTCCGCCTGTACGCATTTTTTTCCTTTCGCAACCTCTTGGAAAAACATTCACTGCATCACCGGTATCCGGCCACTGACAACGATCCCGATTATCACGATGGACGGCATACCGGTTTTTTCCCCTGGTATTTTCGGTTTATGAGTCGCTACATCTCCTGGCCCCAACTTGTCGGGATGGCGGTGCTGTTTAACATTCTCCTTCATCTGTTTCACGTGCATACAGGCAGTTTATTGCTATTCTGGGTGGTACCGGCATTGATCAGTACGGCTCAACTGTTTTTCTTTGGGACGTATCTTCCTCACAAAAAACCACCACATGGGTATGACAACAGACACCGGGCTCGCAGCAACCAGTATTCAAAACTGTTGTCGTTTCTTTCGTGCTACCATTTCGGATACCACTGGGAGCACCATGAATATCCTTTTCTCGCATGGTGGAATCTGCCAGCAGTTCATCACGCTCAAAATACGGACAGATGACACCCGTCGGGAGACCCATCAACACACTGATCCGTCCACTCGCAGAGCAGAAACGAAAATCCTTGAAAAGAGATCTGCAAAGCACAAGCATGTACAGTATGATATATGTAAGCAGAGTTTCGCGCTGAATCGACAGGCTTTGAAAGGCATATCGTTATCATGAATTCATCACCTTCCGATCTCGTCAAAAAGGCTTTGGCAACTGAAGACATTGTCATCATTGCCGTTATCGCACTCGGATTCCTGGGTAGTGCATTGTTTTTTATGTTCAACCTGACCATCCCGCCTATCGTGGTGGCCATCCTGCTCGGAGCCGCAGTATCCGCTCTGGTATACCGGTTCCTGGGCGGTATTGGCAGCAATACCACCTTTGCCATCGGAGCACTGAAATTGAGCGGCACCATGGCCGCACTCATTGGCTGCGCCTATTTTATCAATGGCGAACTGGAGACTCAAACACGCCATGATATGGAC
>CAYPUH010000018.1:0-28565 GCA_964413725.1 uncultured Cytophagia bacterium | reverse complement strand
TTGCCGTGTACCACCTCGTCATGGCTCAGCACCAGGACAAAATTCTCATGGAACGCGTACAGGAGTGCAAAGGTAATCATGCTGTGATGATATTTACGATAAACGGGATCTTTGGAGAAATAGGTCAAAAAATCGTTCATCCACCCCATATTCCATTTGAGGCTAAAACCCAAACCACCCAGATATGTCGGCTTGGAGACTCCAGGCCAGGCTGTGGATTCTTCGGCAATCATCACGATACCGGGATAATAGCCAAAACACAGGTGGTTGAGGTGTTTGAGAAAACTGATCGCCTCCAGATTTTCCCGTCCACCATACTGGTTTGGGATCCAGTCCCCGCCTTCTCGTGAATAATCTAGATATAACATAGAGGCAACGGCATCCACGCGCAGACCGTCGATATGATATTTTTCCATCCAGAACAATGCGTTACTGATCAAAAAATTTCTCACTTCATTGCGGCCATAATTGAAAATCAGCGTACCCCAATCCCGGTGTTCACCCAGACGGGGATCGCTGTGTTCATAGAGATGAGAACCATCAAACTGCGCCAGACCGTGAGCATCCTTGGGAAAATGTGCAGGAACCCAGTCCAAAATCACTCCGACACCGTTTTGATGGCAATGGTCAACAAAATACTGAAACTCCTCAGGCGGACCGTACCGGGAGGTGGCGGCAAAATAGCCGGTGACCTGATATCCCCAGGATGCATCCAGCGGGTGTTCGGCCACAGGCAGCAGTTCGATATGGGTATAGCCCATTGTTTTGACATAATCGACCATTTCATGGGCCAGTTCGCGATAGCTGAGAAACTCGTCTCCGGATTCGCCTGTTCGTCGCCATGAGCCCAGATGTGCTTCGTAAATCGACATGGGTTGATTGAGAGGATCGGTTTCGCGCCGACGGGTCATCCAGTCCCGGTCGCCCCACTCATAGGTATTGAGATCGGTGACCACCGATGCCGTTTGGGGTCGCACTTCGCTCTGATAACCATAGGGGTCGGATTTGATGAAGAAATTACCGGCCCGGTCTTTGATTTCATATTTGTAAAGCGTTCCCACACCCACCTGTGGCACAAAGAGTTCCCAAATACCCGACGCCCCCAGTACCCGCATCTGATGCTTGCCACCATGCCACTGGTTGAATTCACCGATAACGCTGACATTGCGCGCGTTGGGCGCCCAGACGGCAAAATAGACGCCCTCCACCCCGTTCAGAGCCATGGGATGGGCACCCAGCTTCTCATAAATCTTGTGATGGTCGCCGATGCCAAACAGATAGCGATCCATCTCACCGATCTGGGGCATAAAAAAATACGGATCGTGTACATATCGGTCCCGACCGTCGCTCTCGATGATGTGAAACTGATACATCACGAGCTCGGGCCAATCCAGCACCGCCTCGTAGAAATCCGGATGATGCACCGAAGTCATCTCCACCTCTTCGCGACTGACAGGATCCTTGACAAACACCTGTTTCGATTCCGGAAACCAGGCCCGGATCACCCAGCGTTTGCGATTTCTGATTTTTTTCTGATGGGGTCCCAGAATTACAAACGGATCGTGATGCATATTTTGGGTAATCTTGTCGACTTGATCGGCAGTGACTGTGGGTTCAAAGGTTTTCATAACATCCTCAAATTCATTCTATTGTCACGGTACGGTGTTGGTCTCGTATGATCGTGTTCACTTCCAAATGGCCTGATCCGATCGATGCGGCCCTGGGTACAGACTCTCGTCCGGAAGCCAGGCGCTTGGAGAACACCGTTCAGCTCTATTATTCGGGTCTCAGTCACCGAGAAAAAAGAGCACTCCGATGGTGATGACAACATCCTCAACGTCGCTTTCCACGACCAGGGTCTCTCCCTCTCCCTCAGGCTCGACCGTATCCCCGACCGCGCCGGGAATACGCTGATATTTAAAGCCGATATCGATCTGCGGACCGAGTCCAATATCGACCAGCACCCCCAAATTGAGGCTCCACCCCAACTTGGTTGTACTTTCGGTGGTCTCGGAGGCCGGATAGCCCGTATAGTAATAGTATTCCGGAAACGATACCACCGTTCGATAGATATAAATACCGCCCATGGGAGCGACATAGGGCGTCACTCGTCCCAGTGTGGCCTGAAACTGAGGTCCTGCGGTTAACTGAAAGGATTCATACCGGGTGGTCATGAGACCCACATTGGTGGACATGTCACGCGATTCTCCGTAGGAAAAGTAAGAAAGATCGGCGCGGATATTCAGTGCAGAGGCACCTGGTACGCGATACATGAATTTCCCACCCAGACCTTCTCCAACTTTGGAGGTATTGTTGGCAAACTCGGACTGAGGAAAGGATATCAGCAGATGCGGACCGATGGACCACGTGGAGGGTTGAGCGGCGACCGCCGGTCCGGTCACTATCAGTACAAGCCATAACAGTCGTTTCATGGGTTCCTCTCATTGTCTCTGTCACAGGTCGATCGAACGCGGTGAATGAATTTTTCCGGCCTCCTGCTACCCCATCCGGCATTGACCGGTTCGCTTAACGTTCTATAACACATTTCAAGACCTGCCTATTCTCATCTTTTTGTCAGATCCAGTGGCGGTCGTCCGGGGGTGCGCCCATCACTGCCTGACAAACAAGGGACGACTCTTCTTTATGCATGCGGAGAGTAACTATTCCGGATCCGATGGACTCAACCGCCTGAGATAGGATTCAAAATCCTTGAGATCGTTGCGGGTCCACAGGCAGATCACCACATGATTCAGGGTGCTCCCGCTTTTGAGCGTCTCCACGAGGGTATCGAGCATCACCTGTGCGCAGCGATCCACCGGGTAGCCAAAGACGCCGGTGCTGATAGCTGGAAAGGCAATGCTTTTCAAACCGGATTCCTCTGCGCGTTCCAGGGCAGCTCGTGTGGCGGAGGCCAGCAGGGCATCCTCATCCCCCTGACCCATCACCGGACCGACGGCGTGGATCACATACCTGGCCTCGAGCGTGCCCGCACCGGTGATGGCGGCCGTGCCGGTGACCGCCGGTCCGTGTTCGGCCACCCAGGCATCGCTCTCCTTTTGAATCGACGATCCACCCCGGGACACGATGGCCCCCGCCACTCCGCCACCATGCGCCAACTGCTCATTGGCGGCGTTGACGATGGCATCGGTATCCATGCGGGTCAAATCCCCCCGAATCAATTCAATGGTGGCACCGTTGATGGTTTTTCTCATATCATACCTTTCTTATTGGGTCGACTCTCTGTCGGGCACTCGCCAGATGGTTGCACGAATGTCGGGACGACTCCGGTCAGGCTGTGGCGGGTGCATATCCACCGGGCCTTCGGCCGGATCGGGTTGGTAATAGAGGGTCATAATTTTCCCTGGTTCCAGTTCCACAGATGTCGGGTATCCCAGATCCTTGTTCCAGGCATCCTTTCGCAAGACGACCTCGTCATCCTGATCCCAGGTCAGGCCATCTTTGCTTACACAGGCGCGCTGACCAAAGGCGGCCCGTCGATGACCATAGGAGACCAGAATGCGGCCATCCGCGAGTTTGAGCAGATGCGGCGGATATCCCCACAGCGGGGTGGGTTCCACATCGCTCCAGGTTGTGCCCAAATCATCGGAAACGCTCATATGCATATAACTCAAACGACTGGAATCGTCATAGGGCTTGGCTGTGGCCCGGATCATCATCAGGATCCGACCGGACTCGAGCTGCACGATATGCGGCTCACCGAACCGAAGCTGGTCCGACACCGGACATTCGACCACCGTCAATTCCTCAAACGGATCATCCGGAGAGGAAGCCCGATGAAGGGCCACATGTCCCTCATAGCCGCGATAGGTGGGCACCAGTACCGACCCGTCCTTCAGGTGAATCCCGCCATGTATCGAACTGGGTCCGGAGCGCAACTCCGACCAGGTCCGGCCAAAATCATCCGACACCGCCACCCAGCTGCCGTGATAGCGTTTTGCGTTCACATATTCCGGTTGATGCACGTGTTGAATCCACTTGGCGATGATATCGGCAGGATAGGCAGACGGATGCAATTCCCGATAGGCTTCCGGTGTCCAGCGGGTGCAGGTAAAATGGGCCATGATGCGGCCATCTCTTAGAGGCGTCAAACCGGCATGACGGTCATCGATGGGAGTATCGAGGATTACTGTGGGCTCGCTCCAGGACTGTCCATTGTCGGTGGACCGAACCAGGACCACCTCTCCGTCCGGTCCCAGGTGTTCTTCCGAACGACAAAAGGTGGCAATCAGATCGCCATTTTCCGCCCGCATCATGGAGGGCCAGGCGGTGTAAGCGCGTGGATTACCATAGACCACGGTATGCTCGAGGATCTCCGCCTCGTCTTGTGCATAGATCGAGGTGATACCCAACGACAAAACAATACCAGCAATAAAAAACACACGCGTGAGGGAATTCATAGCCGGATCTCCAGTCAAGGGGTTAATAGACGCAGTGATTGGCTTCATCGGCAAAGGCACGTATCAGCTCTGGGTCGGCATCGAAAAAATGGTCTGACGGGGCCAGAATAAACCCTCCTCCCTCTCCGGCAGCGTCGAAGGCCTTGCGCACAGCCGCACGGGTTTCCTCGGGAGTGCAGCCTTGAAAAAAATGAAACTGATCAAAGCCGCCGATCATACAAACACGATCACCGATACGCTTTTTGGCTTCTGCCAGATCCACATCCGCACCCATCTCTGGTGGCGTAAAGGTCTCCATGGCATCGGGTTTCATATCGGCGATATCCTCCAGAATCGGCATCATGCCGCCACAGGTATGATAGACGATCCGCTGTCCCGCCTCATGCGCCGCCTGGATCAGCTCCTTGTCATAGGGAGCGACAAAATCATTAAACATCCGCGGTGAAATCACCGTGGTGGAAGCATCTCCGCCACCCAGCTCGAGTACATCATAACGGGCGCCTTTAAGAGTTTTGATAAAATTGAGTTTTCGTTTTTGCAGGATCCTGAGCAGGCTGTGAACCCATTCGGGATCGTCCATGGCGGCCATGATGATCTTTTCCGTTCCCACCAGACAACAGGCATCCTGCCAGCATCCGGGTTGGCCAAAGATATCAAATCCAGGGATATGTCCGCGAACCAGACCCCGTTGACCAAAATCCTGCGCAATCCGGTTTACCTCGTCCACGTCGCAGGTGGGGGATGTCACATATTTGGCCAGCACATCGATATCCGAGGGGTCTTTGATCAGGTACTCTGCCACCCATGCGGTCTGGTCATTGGACTGCAGGACCAGGGTCAGATTTTTCTCCGGCGTGTGAATGGTAAAGCGCACCGCGTTGTATTCATCGCCAGGGATCGGCTCTGAGGTAATCTGCCAGTCCTCGGAGAAAATACGCGTGCTTTCGAGAAATCCCAGCTCTCCCTGGGACGGATCGGCAAACTCACCCCGGCTCTCGTCGGGCTTGTGCGGCACCGTCCACACGATGGGATCGAGGCCAAAGGTATCAAAAAACGCCTGCGTCGAGATTCCATCCATATAGGTCTCGAGAAAATAATCCATCACATGATGTGTGGTCACCGGCAGGCGATCCGGTGTCTCCTGTGCCAAGGCTGCGAGCATTCTTTCTTTTGACGTCATAAACAGTATTTCCTCCCTCTGAGCTTGGATTGATTGCCGACGTTACCGTTCCGGATCAGATTGTCGATACCGGGATATGGTATAAATTATAAAAAAACCGTTCAGAATCAACAGGTAAAAAATGCAAAACATTCTACAACGACAGTGCATACAAAAAAATCGAGTCACTCTTTAGCTGCCAGAGCTCATAAAATTCCGTCAAACTGGTTTTTAATAATTTGTCATTTAACGCAATGATACCGTATTTTAACCTACCTTGGGCCCCATCTCGTCCTACCATCAATCAAATATTATACACTTACGTCCACAAATATTCTGGCACACTATTTGTCACAATCACCTCATAACCTTAAAAACGGTCTCCCACCCAGAATGGGTCGGGAGACAGCGGTTTGGCAAAAGCCTTGCAATGGGGAGGAGAAAATGCTCAAGACCACAATTTTTATCTTTGGATTTATCCTGTTGTATGCGATCATCGCAACAGGTCAGATGATCGTTAAAGATAGCGGGCAAAACCAGGTAGCGGTCATCACCGAAAGCGGCAGATTGGGGATCGGCACGGAACCGGACACAGAGCCTCTGGGAGCGCTGGAAATACGAACGGATAATCTGCGACGATTCTACGAGCATGAAGGAACCCTGCACCTGAGCAGGGGCCTCAAGGACGCATCGGTTATCAACAATCCACATCACTATGTAAAACTGGATGGAAGCGGTTGGGATGCGAATTCTGGCATGTATTGGTCAAGTTTTACAGTCCCGGGTGCCATTGCGCACATTTACAATCGTAATGGTATAAGCGGTCCCGCCGGGAACAATAACACGCACTGGCAAATCAATTCGGGTGCCTATCTTCCCAAGCACATGGTCGTATTTATCAATGACAACTATATCAATTTTCATCAGCCTCACGTGGCAGCATCCAATTCGCAAGTCGGTCCGCAACAGTTCAGCCTTAATCTCACCAATGGCAATATGAGCATCGGCGGTCAGGCCTACAAACCGGGTGGCGGGTCCTGGCAAGCCTCTTCCGATGCCAGGCTGAAGGATATCAAGGGAAGCTATGACCACGGTCTGGCGGAAATTTTACAGTTGCAACCGGTTCGCTATTCGTATAAAAAGGACAATGCGCGCCATCATGCCCATGACGTCGAGCATGTTGGATTTGTCGCCCAGGATGTCGAAACCATATTCCCCGAGGCTGTCTCTGTTGGCGAAGATGGGTTTTTAAATTTTGACATGCATGCGATCAATGTTGCGTTGGTAAATGCAGTCAAAGAGCAACAGAGTCAAATTGAGGAGTTGAAAGCAGAAAACGCGCGGTTGACGGCCAGGATTACTGAATTCACTGAACTCAGGTATGAAATCGAAACGATCAAATCCGTGCTCAATACATCTTTAAACGATGTGAGGACTGTATTAAAAACTGACAAATGACGTGAATGATGATGTAATTTTTTTTAGACGACGTCCAGATAAAAGAAACACACATCAAACAAGTGGATAAAATCAAACAACATCAGAAAATTCGGGAAGAACGGGTTGATATGGGAATTCCCTGAAGACGGGCAGCATTGCATATGGCATGGCTGTTTTTGCGTCTGGATTCGTAATAGTGCCCGGTCTTATCATACTTGAAAATCTGACCATTCAGTGGTGGGGCCATATCGGGCCCACGAATCTGAAGGGCCGTATAGACTGCCAGATCCGGTTGAAAAAGGAGGCACGAGTACAACATATGTCTTTTATCCAATGCTGCTAATAAATGCCCATCTATTGGCGATCGTGACAATATGAAAGTAGAATTCTCAAAAGCAGCATTATGCGAGTTGGCATCCGGACCATCGTTCCTGGGGTACCACACTTGAGCACCTGCTGGAAAACGCGCTGCTTGTTCCACACTCGGGGCAGCGCTTGCAAAGCCTTTTCCGTTCAATCGGCCGAGATTCCAGAAAGATTCCGATATGGCAAGGCCAGGGGTGCAGGGTTGTTTTCACGAATGTTTTACAGAAATCAGGGATTTGCGGGGTATTTGCATCGACCTGTTTTTGGATACAGTTTCTGAATAGATTGCAGAGCCAGCGAAGGAAATGCCGAGATCGCGGAAAAGTGTTTCCTGCTACCTGCGCTCTCTGACCGGTTGTCCTTCCTTCCGTCTCTGTCTCTCTTATTGTAACCGCGCTCCTCCGAGACCTACTTGTGCCCTGGTATTTTATGCTACCCCCCTGACTGATCTCAGCGTACCATCAGACATTTGATGCTTTTCACCCGATTCCGGGATTGCAGACGGATAATGTAAATACCACTGGGAACGGGCTCGCCTGCGTTTTCTGTACCGTCCCATGCCACACTATGTCTTCCAGCATTCATCAAGCCGTCATAGAGAATACGGACGCGCTGGCCGTGAATATTGTAGACGGCCAGAAAAAGCTGTGCCGGGTCCGGCAGCGTATACTCTATTTTGGTTTCCGCATTAAACGGATTGGGATAATTTTGCAGCAGCTGGAAACGTGCCGGGCTGTCGTCGATTTCAACTACGGTTGTTGCACCCGGTGGCGGAGGAGGTGGCGGCGAAGCGGCCTGCAAGTGGTTCACCGATTGGCTCTGGCTGCCCCCGATTTGAATATCGACATCGATTTGGACATCGTCCGATAAATAGATCCAATAGCCGGTTGCCGGTTGCAGATTTAGCGCTTCTTTATATACCCCGACGCGAGTATCCAGGGCATAAACCGGCGGTAATGTTACTCCTGCAGGGTCGAGGGCAATGTGAGCCATCTCGACGGCTTCTGCCACACTTCCAATCAGATGCCAGGCCTTTCCGGTTAAAAATCGTCGATAATGTCCGATCGAGGACAGTTCAATCGTCCGAGTCAGAGCCTGATCACACTTGATCCAGTAGCCCTTTCCGGGTTCCAGAGTCTGCACCTGTACATACTGACCATTTTCAAAAGAATACGCATTTCCGTCTAAAATCACTGGAAAGAGCGAAGCCACTGACATATCGCTGGTACGGCCGGGCACGGACACGATATTCCAGCCCTTAACAAGGGAAAACCGGATGCGTTCATCCTGTAAAAGAATCTCGGCAACAAGCGCATCATCGTCCGTCTCCAGCCAGCGAGGCGGTGCGGGCGGCTCTTCGAGATGGAGGGTTCCCCCGCCTGCATCCTCTCCTGTTGCAGAAAAGAAGGTTCCGTACTCCTGTTGCACGATGTGGTTGGCCACATAGTGATCGATGAACAGCTCTTTGATCACGGCATTCCACCCCCCAAAATGGGGGTCGAATTGATCCTGATAGATCATATTTGTAAGATTTTCAGCATCGACCTGTGATTGCTGCATGGACAGGGCAACGATATCGCTGTCGAACTGTTCGCAGCGGGTCATCAAGTCCGTATCAGAATATTCGCTCTCTATCAGGGGCAGGACCGAAAAGAAGGTACCGGATTGGGTGTGCAGTGTAAAGGAGCGAATAGTTTCCCGAATCTGCTGCTCGGCATATGCGGTCAGAGATTGGGGCAGGATATCCTGCAAACTGCGATGAATCCCGACAATATGTCCGGTTCCATCGATGATCAATTGGCTATTAAAGGTATACTCATTCTGCGCTTCTGCCACCGTACCCAGCACCATATTGACGTGATGCGTTTCCGCGATCTGCATCATTTCCTGTAAAACGGGTACCACCCGGTTTTCTTCCTGACCCGCAGCGATGGTATAGTAACCCGTGACGGTATCGTAATCGAAACGGACCCCCGGAGAGTTCAGGTCGATGCCGTTGAATTTGGAAAAGGTATAGTTGGGAGTGATGATCAGATCCAGTTCGGGAACGTCCTGCACGGTATCATTGATCGTTTGTAGGACTGCGGACAGATCCGGCGTTGTCTGATGTACCACTGGGACTTTGATTGCAGCCACGGTCAGCATAGGGGTATGTTCGCCGGTGATAAAATGAGCCTGAACGACAGTCGTCTGGGTGAGGGTCAAATCGATCTGGTTGCCCAGGTATTTTTCGCCATTGACGAGCCAGTGGGAAAAGAAAGCGCCCTCATTGGGTGTGGTTTTCAAATAAAGTCGGGTGCCGAAATCAAAAAAGGACTGCCAGGCATCTGAAGCCTCTGTTTTACCTGGAAATACGGTCACCGTGCCCTGGCCCACCACCTCTACTGAAAGGGTCTGCGGGGATTCAGAACCGATCGACAGGGTAATGGTATTGGAATAGGCGGCCGTCGATGTATTGGTCACAAGCTGTGAATCGGTGACCGGTTTCAGTGAGTGGAGTGACGAATGGGTCAGATAGGGTCGCACTTGAAAATGAAATGTACCGGTCGGCATACTGCCATAGGCTTCAGGACCGATGCTGACGTGTCCATGGCTGACATAGATGGGTTTTCCATCATTGTCTCTGCGCAAGATGCTTTGTCCGTCGACGAGACATTGGAGAAAGCCGGAATACGGGGAACCGTCGGCTTTACTGACCACCATCTCATAGTTTTCCCCGCTGGTGATATGCAATTGATCGAGCCATTCACCGGTTTGCGGATCGACAAAATGGGCCGACAGGGGTGCCTGATCCGGGATATACCAGTCGATCAAGGTTGCGGTCACTGTTTTCGATGCGGTCTGTGGGCAATCCGTGGCCGGATCGCGCCAGCACAGCGGATCCACATCCACCCACTGGGTGATCTTTTCAAAAAGCCCGTCCTGCCGCCACTCCAGCTCGGTGGCAATGCTCGATTGAATTGATGCGGACCCGGCGTTCACGTTTCCCTGTGTATCAAGTGTCCGAGTGCGCAGAACCGCATCACCGGTTTGCGGCTGCAAAACATCCATATGCCACAAATCGACAAGCGGCGCATCCGTCCGGTCATGTTCGAGAGCGACACTCAGTTCGATCAGGGCCTGGGGATCAGCGGAAAGATTCAACGGGATACGACCATCGGGTGGAAGTATGGCATGGTGGAAACCTGACTCGTCCTGTAACCCCTGAATCATCTGCAGCTGATCCCAGAATACAGTGCCCAAAAGTCCCTGCGTCGATGGTTGCATCAGGTCATTGCCCTCGTAACTCACGGAAATGGATTGTGCCGCCTCGTCCAATGACAAGCTTGATCGATACCGGCTGTATTCCGTTGCGAGCAGCCAATGGAACGGAGATGAAGCCGGCATCTGATATTGAAACCCAAAATGAAATGCCTCCGGGCTGTCCGGATTCCAGATAGCGGATGCTGCGGTTTTGCTGACGCGCATCGAGTAACCCTGTGCGTTTGCCGCATCGGTTTCGATATCGATTCGGGTATAACCGGCAAACGTTCCGGACGCGTCTCTATTTTCAAAAATCATATACGTTCCCGGAGGCGGCATTTGAATCTCTGACTGGCCATAGGACAACTCGTTTATCGCTTCCCGCTCATCTACCAGACTGATTTCAAAATCGCTATACTCGGCAGCAAGGGCACCATGCCCTTTGAAACGGGCCAGATAGATGCCGGGTGTCAGCCCCAGACCATTCGGGATCTGCACATTGCCTTCAAATGCGGTATAGGCCCATTTGCCGTTTGAGGTGGCAAAATCGCTGAAATCGCTTTTGCAATAACGCAACTCGAAATCCAGATCTCCGCTATAGAGTTGTCCGCCTCGCTGTACATTCACCATATATCCCTCATCGGGCTGGATGATATTGGGGGAAAAAACGATGCGGGTCTCGACCATGCCCTCCAGTCCCCGGGGCGGGATCACTCCCCGATCTCCCCAGGCGAACATCATACCGGTGGGCTCGGGTTGCCACCATCCATGCGGATCGCACCACATAAACGTTCTTCGCAAATCGGGATGGGCATTCACAATCTCTTCGAACGCAGTGAAAAATCCGACACCCGGTGGATTATCATAAGAGACGACCGTTTCTTCGCTGTGCTGGTCACCGCGGAATTTGATTATTTTCAATTGATCCAGACTGTTATCCGCCTGACGCATATGAACAAAATAGTTGATTTGACCGGCGTCGCCATACTCTGCTCCCCACACACCAATTTTGTTCGTATTCCAGGGAAAGAGATCCTCCGGAGCACTCCAGTTCATACCCTGCCAGATGCGGCGATGCACGGTCGTATGCCCGGACTCGTTGATTTCTTCCGAGTGGATCACATTGACCCGGCTCTGAGCATCGACACTCACATCGGTGATCGCATAGTGAGGCGTGGTCTCGGCATAAGAAAAAATTTGCATGTTATAGTTGGGATTATCGAATTCGGTTCGTTCGGCCGTGGGACCCAGATCGACGCCTGCCGGCGTAAAACAGCGGTCCTGCTTGAGATCAAAGCACAGATAATAGAGATTGCCCCAGGCGGTGTTGTGCGAATAGGTCAGCGCAAAGGTGTAATGCAACAGGTCTGTTTTGGGATCGTGATAGATGCCTCTGCGGTAGATGGTATTCCAGTGGTCCGTGTCCCAGCCGGGGTCCACCAGTTTTCGAGGCGTTTGCCACGTCTGGCCGTCGTCAGAGGATTTGATATAATAAATTGGTTCATAGACATAGGTAGAGGAGAAATTTTTTTCCGTTTGACGGTAGAACAGATAGATCTCATCGGCCGCATCCTGGACCAGGGTCAAATAGGTCACCTCATCCTGCAGGTGAGTATTGGAAAACGCCAGGGTCTGCCAGTGGTGTGCAGCAAGGACATCCGGATGATCGGTCCGGACCGTGGAGCGGAAATGCTGAATGGTGTGGCCATGCCCGCCATTGAACACATGGACAAAATGCTGGCTGTCGATCACCACCTGCGGGTTACAGTGTGTGTCATTTTGAATCGGTGAAACACCGACTTGCAAAAAGGGCGACCACGACTGAGTGCTGTGATCATAATAAATGATATAGGGATCGACGGAACACAATTCATCCAGTCCGCCGGAGCAGCCCGGATAGACGATAAAGGTCCGTTTCGAATACTCGTCATAGACTCCGGTAGGCAGTTGTGCACTTCCACAATCGACAATGTGTTCGACAAAGGGTGTAGCGCTTTGGGAACAGGCAAAAGAAGACAGGATTAAAATCCAATAGAGGGAAAATCGCATCATACATCCTCACACAATTAGATTGCTTGAATGATGGCGGATTGATTGACCGTATCGTCATTTGATTACGATCTATCGGCGATCTCCCCTCGCCCCTCGGTGTAACGTGAGCGAGCACCGTCTGCTTTCACAAACCGGAGAGTCCATCATTCTACACGGACAATCCTTGTGGAGGGCACAACGTGCTGGCAGGACCGAAGCGGCCGACCGTCAATATGTCATGAACCCAAACCAAGCCACAGGTCATCTGCCCCACGGTCCCCGCTTGAACATATTCAGGGACAGAATGACTCCCATTTATACCTGCCTGTGAATTCGGAACGTAACAATAAAGTACAAATCAAACTCTAATATATCAATCAGTATTTTGGGTCGATGGTATCCCGTCAAATAAATTAAATATCCTCTTGTGCCCCTATCCTTGAACCTTGATCGCAACATGACCCTTTTTACGTCCGGAATCCACATACCGATAGGCGTTTACAATCTGTTCCAGAGGATACTCTATCAATCACCGGTTTGACGGTTCCGGACTCTACCAGCCTCAATACATATTCAAAGTCCTTTACGTTTTCCCTGGTGAGGGGTTTCATCGGATTTGGGTTCAGGCTTTTGAATCTCCCTATACTCGAGTACGTCAGGCCTCCTGATTCTGGACTATAGACTGCTTTCATGCTCTCTCCTCCGATTCAAAGCGAATTCATTCGGTATTACCTGGATCACTCGGATTCTCCTGCCTTTAACATAAGCATTTGGCAATATAACGGAACGAGTTTGTCATATGCCCACCATTACGGTTCGCGCGAGTCTCTCTGCCGGTGTTTGTCCGACTGCCCTGTTTTGAGTTTTTGGACATGCAAAGATATACTGTTTTTTATCACCTTACATCAATTCATAACGACATCTCCGCGGTATAATAAAGGGACCACTTGCGTTTACGGCATATTTTTTGAACATTATAGCACTCCACCGGTATTAAGTTGCCAGAGAAAACAGTGCACGCCAATACTATGATATAAATTGCCGGGCATCGTGTTTTTGTCCGGCCACGGTTTACGCGCAACCTGAACCCGCAAGCCGGAGTCGTGCTATGAAACGCCTCATCCTCCTGCTCGCAGTCATTTTATCAGGTTTCCCCCTTACTTTCGATGCACAGGCGAATACCTCGGTCACGTTCACCCGCACCGGTGACGGCACCTATGATATCAATCCCGGTGACGGTTATTATTTCGAGGAGCACTATACGATATACGCGGTCCAACGATATCCGCAGGCAGATTCGATCGTTTTTGAATTCAGCGAATATGAATGGAATGTCAGCGGTACATTTTCTAACCAGCGTCTGACCTTTACCATTCACAACCACAACTCTTCTATCGATTATTATGTGCTATATATCGAACGGTATGGTATGGAATCTCAGGATAAATTGTAAAGACAGTTTGCAGATGGGGATACCGTTCTGGTACAGGGCAGCAATGAATTTGATTTTTATTTAAAAGACGCTCAGGATTGGGATCTGGAGGCCTGGCATGGTGAATTTGGCCGTTTTTGTACAGTGGATTCCAGCCAAAACTCACAGGGAGAATGGCAGTTCCTTGACTTTGATCTCAACTGGGCAGAATTTACAGACGAACTGGCGTATCCCTGGCTGAATGTCTGTTCCCTCGGTCCGGAAACGGTGATGGTGCTTTGGGATGACAGCCTGGATACCGAGAGCGGCTACCGTCTCGAAGACAGTTACTGGCAGCAAGGGTCGGGTGAATGGTCAACTACATTGGGTATCGACCTGCCAGCAGATTACAGCGGGTATTGCATCAATGGGGTTCAATCCGCTTCCCTGTACCGCGCTTTCTGTTTTCCATCGGGGGTGAGCGATCCGGATACACTCTGCGGGTTTGTAAAAACGTATGCCGAAACGGATATTTCCAGCGACCAGGCCCTGCATTATTTGCCGTATGCACCGGTGACCGCCACGGATTATGATAATGGCATCATGGCCTATACCTTTATCCGGGGATGGTCTTATCCGGACCGGACCATCTATTACGATCACCTGCTGATCAAACGACAAAGCGGCAATTTTACGTTGGTTGAACTCAACCGATCCGAAGTTGAGACTGATTTTTACATAACCGATGTTGCAGTCAGCGACCGTTCGGTCTATGTGTCGGATGATCAGGGCGGACTTTTAAAAGTCCATATGCCGGATGCCGGTACCACCGAAAAATCATCGCTTTCTATTGATTTTGATGATGGTCACGTCAAGGCCATGGAAAGCCGACACGGCAAGATCTATATGGCGATCAAATATCCCTAGGCGATATTGGGAGGATCGCAACCGGCCCTGGGTATTCTCGACCCCGCCAACGATCACTTGACAACACACTCCCATACGGATGTGGCCAGTGGCGGGGACCGCATCTCAGTAGGCGAACACTGGGTATATGTGGCGGAAAATTTTCCCGACGGCTCCGGAGGATTCAGCAGTTTTATCGTCCGGTATAATCTGCAAGGCGAACGCGAGGTGCCGTTCATGACGCCTATGCCCCACCAGAGCGCACAACAGGGCATTATCGACATGGCGGTCAATCCGGTGACCGGTGAACTGGTCTATCTCTCCCCCACCTTTGGTCTGTATGGAAACTATGGAGAGTCGTACAATGCGTTGTTACCGCCACCATCATCCTTCAGCGCGGTCACGCCAACGAGTATCGGTTTCACACCAGAGGGATCGCTTTTACTCTCCCATCCGCAGGAACCCAGAACCTGTTCTTCGAACAATATTTACGAGTCGGTGACCACCCCGGTGCTGCCAAATTGGAACGAACAGGAATACTGGCAGGACGCACCCCTTGCTATGGGCTTTTTAGGTTTTCTGAGCGCGACCCCCAGCCCGGAAGATATTATCCTGCTAAAAATCGCCGGCGTCACCGCTATCACCGGCGTGACGACTTTTGCACTCTCCCGCCTTTTGGATATGCAACTCTCCCTGGCCCCGTATTACCTCGGTCAGGCAGAGTTTATTCTGCAAAAGCACGTGGTCGTCGAAGAGCAAGTGGAAATCGATCAGGAACTGATCAACGAAGCGCGGCGCATTATGGGTCTGGACAAAAATCCCGATCCGAATCCTGACCCCATACCTGTGCCGTGGCCCTTTCCGCTTCCCCAGCCCCGACCCGTCAAACCCGATACCGAGCCAAAAGAGTGTGAAATCACCGAGAACTGGTTCACCACCGGTTTTTATAGCTGGGATGATTATTACAGTCGGGTGATGAGCGGTTCGCCGCCATTTATCATAAAAACGCAACAGGAGATTGGACCGAGCTGCCGACCTCGCTGGACAACAGCGGTGATTATTTTCATGCCGACATCCAGGAAAACGGCCTGTACGGCCTATTTGTCAGCGATCCGGAGATGCCAGAGCCGGTGCTTTATTTGCCGTTTGACGGGCATAACCAGGACCAGGCCAGTGGACTCGATGTCCAGTCCGTAGACAATGTCGGCTATACCCAGGGTCAGCTCGACGAGGCTGCATGTTTTGATGGCAGCGATGATGATGGGGATCAGAGAGCGGACTGTTTTGAGATAGCCGATTCTCCACTCCTGCAGGCCAGCGATGCATTTTCCATATGCGCATGGGTCAAAGCCGACCAGGCCGAGGGCTATCAGACACTGCTGAATAAATGGTACGTTCTTGATTCCTATTCTCTCGGACTGATCAATGACGAGCTGGTTCTGTCTGTCAGCTATCCGAATGGATCCTGGGGGGATGTCTATGACATTCGTACCCCCATGCCGGTCGGCACCTGGACGCATGTTGTCGGTGTTCTCGACGGTAACACCCTGTCACTGTATCTGAACGGAGACTGCGTGGCCACAGCGACCACACCGGGAGGCACGATTCAGGCCTCCGGACGCCCGGTTGTCATCGGGGATCATCCCAATGGAAGCGGATATCAGGGATGTATGGATGAGCTGTATTTTTATACCACCGCCCTGAATGCCGGGCAAATCAACTATCTGGCCGAACGTATTCATCAGCCCGATGATTCGCGCACCTTTTCCGTCCAGGCGCTTTTACAGGGACCCTTTTCAACGCAGACCGCGACCATGGACAATGCGCTGGTTCGTTCGGGGTCGCTGCCCTTTGATTCACCGTTTGACGAATCGTATTGGACATCCGAGGGGATGCCGGATTCGCTGGTGGATTGGGTGTGGCTCGAACTGCTACCGCAGGTTGATGCCGAACCGGCCTGGCAGACCAGTGCCCTGATCAGTGTCAACGGATGGTTATGCACCCCCGAGGGATCAGCCGAATTCGCCACCCCTTGCAGGGAAACAGCTATTTTCTGCACCTCGTTCATCGCAACCATATGCCCGCACTCAGTGCCAGTCCGGTCAGTTTGAATCCGGGAGTCAACGCGGTCTACCGGTTCAGAACCATGGGCAGTCATTTCCATCCCTCCACACCGGGATTGTCGCTGAGTGGAGCGAACTGGGGCCTGCACGCCGGTGATATCAACGGGGATGGAATGGTGACATCGGCAGATTATGTAATTTGGTTTAATCAGGCCCGGATGAGCGGCGAAGGATCGGTATATGTCGATGGGAATCTTAACCTCGATGGCAAGGTGGATGCACTGGATTATGATCTGTGGCGGTCCAATGCACGGCAACAGCCTACGGCTGCAGGTGCCGATGCCGGGGATGTACAAAACGATGAATAAGAGCATCCGGCATTTCAGAATATGTCGTCCCTTCAGGATTCGGGTCGAGTGTGTCCGCACGGTGCTCTAAACAGGTTGTCTCTCCGGGACAAAGACACCCAGGGTGGGTGACAGGTGGTGCCGAGTACGAATGCCATACCGGCCTGAATCCGTTTTTCTTATCATGGTGCAGAGTGCGATCCTCCCGCCGGGAGAAACCGGCAGGTCTACCCTCCCATAACGGCCCATCATTTCCTGTCGGTCCGTCCCAATTCGGTGCGGGAGAGCGCGCGCAGCCCGTGGAGGATCCTGACGGTCTCCCGACGGTCCCGCAGGGTGCCCGAAAGATGTGTCTGCCGCGCTATCGGCACCAACCCGGGTATCCACCGCGACCGTCAGAGCCAAAGCCGACCAGATTACAAATATCATATCCCGTGAGAGTATTCACAACGATTTCCAGGTCTCCAACACAAGTTAAACCTTGACTTTGTCCCCCCTTCGGTTGTATTTTAAAAGCCGACAAAAGGGTCCATAGAATTCAAACCGTAGACCCTTTCGGACATCCTTTATGTGAATCAACCACCAAGTTTCCGCTCGCCTGTCAAACGACACTACCGACCCCGTTTCCTGTGCAAAAGCCTTTGCATCATCGGCTGGATATAGGAGCAACGGGTCGGTCCTGTAACGTACCCAAACACGAAGCAGAGCATTCGCTCTGACCGTTCGGGAGGATGAACAATGCACACTTTTCGCACTGCGGTTGTCTTGATGATCAGTCTCGCCGGATTGGCCGGTATCAGTTGTCAATCCTCTTCGGAACAACAGGCCGACAGCAAACCCCGTATCGCCGGGATGGTATTTCAGGAGGATCAATTTTTCCGGCTGGTGCGATTTGGCATGCAGCAGGGCGCCAAAGACGGCAATGCCGACTTGCTCGAAGCCAACAGCAATGAAAAGCCGGACAAGGAGATCCAGCTGGTGAACACCTATATCGCCAGAGGTGTGGATGCCATCGTCATCAGTCCATTGAGTGCCACCGCGTCTGTGGCAGCGCTGAAACGAGCGCATCAAAAAGGCATCACCATCGTCACCTACAATTCCACCATCGAAGGCAACATTCCGGCCGCGTTTATCCAGAGCGATCAGTACGATCTGGGCGCTCAGACCGGTCAGGAAGCGGTGCGATATATCAAAGAGCAATTGGATGGGACAGCCAAAATCGCCACCCTGGCCTTTAGCTCCAATCTGCCGGAACAGAGTGCAGCGCGAACGAACGGATTCAAGGACCAGGTGACGCAGCTTCCCGGTGTGGAGATCGTGGCGGAGCAGGATGCCTGGATGGCGGAAAAAGCGGTGCAAAAAGCGGGTGATCTGCTCACAGCGCATCCGGAGATCGATATTATCTGGGCTGCCAACGAAGGCGGAACGGTGGGAGCAGTGATGGCGGTGAAAAACACCGCCAAAGCCGGCGAGGTGACGGTGTTCGGCACCGATATCAGCGAACAGTTACTCGACTTTCTGGTGTTTGAGGACAATATCCTGCAGGCGGTCACCGGCCAACAACCGTTCAATATCGGTTATCTGGCTGTGGAATCCGCTCTCAAGGTGATCCACGGCGAACCGGTGGAATCCAAGGTGGCCATGCCCGGCGTGCTGCTGACCCGGCGTCATCCGGACCGCGTGCGATCCTTTAAGCAGAATCTGCAGGAGCTGATTGCAAGGAGTGCCGAGTGAGTGACATCCGTCTGGAAACCCGGGAGCTGCGCAAAGAGTATCCCGGCACCGTCGCCTTGCAGGGCGCCTCGGTTCGCTTTTCCGGAGGCGAGGTCCACGCCCTGATCGGAAAAAACGGTGCCGGCAAAAGCACGCTGGTCAAGATGCTGGCCGGTGCGGTACGACCCACCCGCGGACAGATTGTGGTGGAGGGTCAGGTGGTGCATGTAAAATCGCCCAAACAGGCCTTTGAACACGGCATCGCCACGGTCTACCAGGAACTGAGCCTGGTGCCCCATCTCAGCGTCGCGGAAAACATCTTGCTGGGACGACTGCCCCGCAAGGGACCGGCGGGGATTCTCGTGGACTGGCAGCAGGTATTTGCGACCACCCGACGCATCCTGGATCGCCTTCAGATGGATCTGGACGTCCACACCCGGGTCTCGGATCTGGGGGTGGCGCAACAACAGATTATCGAAATCGCCAAGGCCATGACCTTTGAGCCGTCTGTTATCATGCTGGACGAGCCCACTTCCGCCCTGGCTCACCACGAGACCGAAGCGTTGTTCGACCTCATTCGTCATCTCACCTCCCAGGGGGTGGCGATCATCTATATCACCCATCGGCTGCAGGAACTGAAACAGGTGGCAGACCGAGTGACGGTGCTCCGCGACGGTCAGGTGGTAGGCACCGTTGTCATGGCCGAAACCACGGCCGGAGAGATCGTGCATATGATGTTCGGCGAGATGCGTCAGACCACACGTCCGCAGGGCGCCCGCGCAGGTAAAAAAACCATCCTGCAGGTGAGTCGGCTGAACCGAAAAGGGTGCTTTCGCGATATCTCCTTTTCGCTTCACCAGGGAGAGATCCTGGGCATCGCCGGATTGCTGGGGGCCGGACGCACTGAGCTGCTGCGCTCTATCTTTGGTGTGGACCCCTTTGACTCGGGGACCGTGACCCTCAAGGAACAAACCGTCAGCCATCCCACCCCTATGCGAATGAAAACGCTTGGACTGGCCTTTACGCCCGAAGACCGCAAGTCAGAGGGACTGGTGCAGATCCTGAGTATCCGTGCCAATCTGTGCATGGCGGCGCAATCCAGAATCTCCGTGCACGGACTGACCAGCCGCAGCCGGGAACAGCAGGTGGCCCGACGCCGCATCGAGGATCTGGATATCCGGGTCTCGGATGTAGAATACCCCGTGTCTTCACTGAGCGGCGGCAATCAACAAAAGGTCGTTGTGGGAAACTGGCTAAATACCCAACCGAACGTGATCCTGTTCGACGAACCCACCCGGGGAATCGATGTCCATGCCAAGCAACAGATCTTTCAGATCATGTGGGAGCTGAGCGAACAGGGCATCAGTTCTATTTTTGTCTCCTCGGAACTGGAAGAGCTGTTGAGCGTCTGTCACCGGATTCTGATCATGAAAGGCGGGACTCTGACCGAAAGCCTCCTGCCAGACGAAACCACACCCAATGAATTGTTTATAAAATGTATGGAAAACTAGAGCCCTAAAGGTTCCGGTTTCCGTGTCCGTTACATGAACCGATTCAAGGAGTACCCGTCTATGCCGTGGAGCAAACTAACGGACTGGATGAAACACTCGATTCTCGAATTTATTCTGCTCATTCTGTTCATCCTTCTGGCTATCTATGCAGAGGGCTTTTTCACTACCGATAACATTCTCAATGTCTTGCGCAATGTATCCATGCAGGGTATTATCGCGTTTGGCATGACCATGGTCATCATCTGTGGAGAGATCGATCTCAGTGTGGGGTCGGCGGTGGCCTTTGCCGGATGTCTTACCGCCTGGACGGTTCAATTTCTTGCGGGTGCTTCTGTCGGCTGGCCTCTGGAGCTGGCCATCCCCGTGGCCATCCTGGTCACATTGCTCACCGGATTCCTCATCGGATGTTTCACCGGCTTTATCCGCATGCGGTTCCAGGTGCCCACATTCATCACGACTCTGGCTCTGATGACCGCACTGGTGGGCGCTGCGCAGTTGATCACCAACGGCTTTCCCATCACCCCCTTTCCCGAATGGTACAATTTCCTCGGCGGTGGCTATCTGTTCGGCATTCCCTTTCCCGCCATCATTTTCCTGTTGACCTTTTTGGTGACACATTTTATTATGAACCATACCACCTTTGGCCGCTCGGTGTATGCGGTGGGAGGCAACATCGAAGCCGCCCGCCTCAGCGGGATCAACATCAAACGCATCAAGATTCTGGTCATGGGCATCGTCGCTCTGTTGGCAGCATTGAGCGGCGTGATGCAGTCGGCACAAATCATGTCCGGAACCGCCACCACCGCCAAGGGCTGGGAGCTGACCATTATTTCCGCCGTCATCATCGGCGGGACCAGTTTGTTCGGGGGCGAAGGAAAGATCAAAGGCACTCTCATCGGCGTGGTGTTTCTCGGGGTGTTGGTCAATGGCATGACGCTCCTCAACATCAATGAATATTGGCAGCATGTGGTACGGGGACTGCTGATCCTGGCCGCGGTCCTCATCAACCGCGCCCAATCCACACGGTCATAGCCGGTCATACAGCGTTAAAAAAAGATCACGCCAGGCCGCCAGACACGTCAGGAAACAGATTTTGCGATCTCGATGTCTTGAGCCTCTATCCTGAATGTCGCGACCAGGAGAGAGAGATAAAGGGTATGGATAGGTTAAAACTGTAAAATCATTCTTTATGGGTATCTTGTTAAGCAAATTAAAATCAATGAAATGAACTGATTTAACAGCAATGTTTTTGAAACGAAAGAACTCTTGTTGAAATATCGCTTTTTAAATTGATTTTTTTCTCTGTGGTCTCATTTTTTTCACTGTGTAGCTCTGTGTTATCGTTTTTGTCGACCTGTCTCAACCGTTTGGCTCAAAAAATAGTTAAATACCCTATTTACAATTTATAAAAATACTGATTTTGATTATTTTGGACAGCAGTGATTTTGCACAGCAGTGAGGAAAAACATTACCCAATTCTATCACCGCATTTAGTACAACTTGAAGGAGAGAGTATGGGATTTCCGGACACTTTTACCTGGGGAGCAGCTGCAGCCAGTTATCAGATCGAGGGAGCCGTGAATGAAGACGGCAAAGGAGCATCGGTATGGGATATGATGAGCCGCTGGCCGGGCAAAATCTGGCAGGAGAACAGCGGGGCGATCACCTGCGATCACTATCATCACATGGAAACCGATGTGAAGCTGATGAAAGAGATGGGGCTGCAGGCCTACCGGTTATCCCTCTCCTGGCCGCGTGTGCTTCCCGAGGGGGTGGGAACCGTCAACAGCAAAGGGCTGGATTTCTACAATCGACTGGTGGACACTCTGTTGCAAGCAGGGATCGAACCCTGGATCACCCTGTTTCACTGGGATTATCCCTATGCATTGTTTTGCCGCGGCGGATGGCTGAACCGGGACAGCGCCGACTGGTTTGCCGAGTATGCCCGTGTGATCGTGGACGCACTGTCCGACCGCGTTTCCCACTGGATGACGCAAAACGAACCACAGTGTTTCCTCGGTCTGGGACATTATGACGGCTATCACGCCCCCGGGTTGAAACTCGATTTCCCCGAAATTCTACAGGCCACCCATCACGCGCTGCTGGCGCATGGCAAGGCGGTTCAGGAGATCCGGGCACGGGCCAAAACCCAACCGGTGGTGGGCGCCGCGCCGGTGGGAATCATCAGCATACCGGCCAGTGACAGCCCGGCGGATATCGACGCCGCCCGCAAACATATGTACTCGATTACCGCAAAAGACTATTGGAACAACAGCTGGTATGCCGACCCCATGGTCCTGGGACACTATCCCAAGGATGGTCTGGAGCTGTTCAAGGACATCCTGCCCGAGATCCGGCAAGGCGATATGGAGACCATTTGCCAACCACTGGATTTCTATGGCGCCAACATCTACCACGCGGAACGGGTGCGGGCCAGCGGAAACGACGGCTATGAGGTACTGCCCAATCCACCGGGACCCCCTCTCACCACCATGGAATGGGTGGTCGTGCCGGACGCACTCTACTGGGGTCCCCGCTTTCTCTACGAACGTTACAACCTGCCCATCGTGGTTACGGAAAACGGTATGGCGAACTGCGACTGGGTACATCTGGACGGAAAGGTTCACGATCCGCAACGCATCGACTTTTTGCATCGCTATCTGAATGCCTATGGTCGGGCCATCGACGACGGCGTTCCCGCATGGGGCTATTTCCTGTGGTCCTATATCGACAACTTTGAATGGGCATGGGGATACCGGCAGCGATTCGGACTGATCTATGTCGACTATACCACGCAGAAGCGGATTCTCAAAGATTCTGCGTTCTGGTATCGAGACGTGATCAAAACCAACGGCGCCAATCTCTAGCACCATTTCCACCAACCCCGGCCATCACACAGACGGAGCGGGACGGGGTTAAGTTCTGTCAGAAACCTGAAGGGAATCGTCCGAATCCCTGCGGATAGACCCAAACCAGTAACGGTTAACAAAGATTAGCAGAAAGGGGTTGCATCATGAAAAAGTCCATCGGTGTTGTACTCCTCATCATCCTGGTCGTTCTCGTCGTCCTGTTTTTCTGGGTTCGTTCGGTGAACAAGCCAGTAAAAAACATCACCTATTCGGTATCGGAAGCCTGGAGTACGGAACGGGTGTTGGAAGTCCCCGAGTCGGTGTGCTGGGACGCGGACCGCAACCGGGCGTATGTAGCGAACATTCAGGGCAAACCGGATGAAAAAGATGGTGAAGGATTTATTTCTCTACTCTCTCCGGAAGGCAAAATTCTGGATATCACCTGGATCACCGAACTCAACGCACCCAAAGGTATGGCGGTACAGGGAAACCGCCTCTATGTGAGCGACATCGATCATCTGGTCGAGATCCATGTCGATGCGGGTGAAATCCTGGAGCGATATCCGGCTGAAAACGCCGGATTTCTCAACGATGTGGCTGTGGACACTGCCGGCCGTGTTTATGTGTCGGACTCGTCTCCCAACAGCACCCTCTATCGTCTGGAGGACGGAAAACTCGAGCCGTGGATGTCGGGCGGACAGCTGGAGCGTCCCAATGGTCTGCTCATGGTGGACAACAAACTCTATGTGGGTGTTTCGTCCGATCCCAACCTGATCCGCATCGATCCGGAGACCCGTGAGATCGAACCGGTGGTGTCTGCCGGATTTGGCATCGACGGCATTGCCACTGATGGTCACGGCTCGTTTTTTATCTCTGACTGGAAAGGCCGTGTGCAGCAAGTGACGCCTGCCGGAACACTCGTCCCCCTGTCGGATACGCGGGAGCAGGACGTTCAGGCAGCCGATATCGGCTTTATCCCGGAGACGAATCTCATTCTCGTCCCCACATTTTTTGACAACCGAATCGTAGCCTACAAAGTGAGTCCAAATGAACCTACAGAATGATCCCGATCGAAACCAACTCATCATCACAGACGCCCCTTTTTCTGCTGCCCTGTCCATCCGGATCTGGCAGGAGGGACGTTTTCATCCGGTTCCGGTTGAACTCCGGGACGGCACCATTACGGGGGAACGCGATGGCGCCCGTCTCTCTCTCTCTCTGACTCCGGCGGGACCTGACTGGCGCTATCATCTCTCCCTCACCAGCCCCTTTCCCACCCGTGTCCAGTTGAAACTCGACTGTCCGGAGAGTGAGGAGGTCTTTCATCTGATCCCTGGCTGCATCCACGGAGACAATGCGGTGGAAGCGAGTGACGGCGGACATTTTCCGCATCTGACCCGATCTCGGCAGGATCCGCATTGGTGTTCTCCCTACTGGGAGATGCGTGCAGACCGGGCCGCGTTGCCGGTGTCGATGCTGTTGTTCCGGGGAGGGGCTGCCGCGCTCTCTATCGATCCCTACAGTACGGCCGCGCAGGACGCGAGTACCAGTCGTGAAGGGTTTGTCCGTAACGGTGTGTTTGCGGAACTGGATACGGCCTGTGGCGTCACCCTTGGGTATCGCAACGTGCCGGTGAGCTATATCAACAAAGAGTGGTGGGGTACGGTCACGGAACACCGGGTGCAAACAGCCAACGTGTCCGGATACCTGATGCTGCAATCCGCCAGCAGCCGGCTGGCTGCCCATGACCTCATGGAACGACTCTACTACCACTATCGTCTGCCAACCCGGCCGGATCCCGAGGTCGGCAAAACCGCCCGGCATTTGGTGGACGCGTTTCTCAGCATCAACTGGCAAGCGGAGAAACGCAATTTCAGCAATATGCATTGCGGCGATATCAGCCGTCGGCATCTTACCGCCTGGCGCACGGTGGCCGAGGTGGGCTGGACCGGCGGCGGCATTCTGGCCTATCCCCTACTCGCGGCCGGACTCTTGCTGGATGATGCCACGGCGCGCGAGCGTGCCTATACCCTGTTCGATCGCGTGGCCAGCGCCCGAAATCCGGCATCCGGCTTGCTGTGGGACGTGTCAGGCGAAACCGAAGGCAACGGGGTCAACGGCTGGTGGGCTGGATATATGGTCAAGGATGTACATTGCGCCTATACCAACGGCAGTGGCGTGCTCTATCTGCTGCGGGGGTACGAGTTTGAAAAAAATCGGCACCGGGAACACCGCGACTGGCTCGAAACCGGTTGTGCCGTGCTGGATACGATTGTTGACCTGCAGCAGTCAAACGGTAATTTCGGCTATACCTATCGCACCGACCGCCCCGAAATTGTCGACCCCGACGGATTTGCCGGTGCCTATCTGATTCCAGCTCTGGCACTGGCCTATCGTCACACCCATAAAACCGCCTATCTGGAAGCCGCGGAACGGGCGGCAGACTTTTACGGCCGGTTTGTTCGCGATCTCTGCTGTATCGGCACACCCATGGATACGTGGAAATCCCCGGAGGAAGAGGGCAATCTGGGATATCTGCGCGGCGTCACCCTGCTACACGACATCACCGGCTCGGACGCATATCTGGATCTGATGCAAGCCAGCGCGCAGTATGAATATCTCTGGCGCTATGGCTTTACGGCCCGCCCCGAATTCCCACCGCTCAAAGACAGCGCTTGGAATTCATGTGGCGGCTCGATCACCAGCGTCTCCAATCCCCACATCCACCCCATGGGACTGACCATCAATCCGGAACTGGATCACCTGGCCCGACTGACCGGTCGACAATACCATCGGGATCGATATCAGGACGGATTGTGCTGGGGAGCGGAAATCGTCTCTCTCTATCCCCACATCGCGGGATATGGCGCTCCGGGCGTCCTCACGGAACGCTTTTGTCCCTCTGACGGTTTGACCATAGAAACCATGCCGGATGGATATACCCCCTCCAGTCTCTGGTTCAGTTACAATGCCTGGGCCGCCGCGTCCGTACTGGAAAGTCTGGTGATCGCCGTTCCCCCCAACCGATCGCCGCTGGAACGAGAACGACCGGACAAGGAGAACCCCAAATGAAATATTTGATTCTGACCCTGATGCTGCTGATTTTGTCACTCCAGGGAGGCGCTCAGCCAGCCGATACGATAGCGAATATCGGCAGTCGCCGGGAACTGATGATCGATAATCGGCTCATCGACCGGCAGGATAATCTGCAACTGCGCCTCAATGCACCCCGCGATGAAGGCCCGGTCCTCCCTTTCGATAAACCGTGGGAAGGGGCATTCAGTGCCTATGTCACCGTCATTCATCACGAGGGCACCTATCAACTCTACTACCGCGGCCTTGCAAAAGCCTCACCGGGTGTTGAGCGGATGTCGAGAACCTGTTATGCGGAATCCAGGGACGGCATCCACTGGAGCAAACCCGAGCTGGGAATGATCAGGATCGACGGATCCACGGCCAACAATGTGATTCTGTCGGACACCAGCGATACCTTTACGCACAACTTTTGTCCATTCTACGACCTCCGCCCCGGTGTGGATCCGGATCAGCGCTATAAGGCGCTGGGCGGCACGGAAAAAAGCGGACTGATCGCGTTTGTGTCCGCGGACGGCATCCACTGGCAACGGCTTCGGGAGGAGCCGGTGATCACAGAGGGGCTGTTTGACTCGCAAAACGTCTCCTTTTGGTCTGCCGCCGAATCCACTTTTGTCTGTTATTTCAGGAGCTGGACCGGTGAGGGCTATAACGGCTATCGGACCGTCAGCCGATGTACCTCCGTGGATTTCATCCACTGGAGTGATCCGGTAGAGATGACGTACGGGGAAACGCCTCCCGAGCATATCTACATCAACCAGACCCATCCCTATTTTCGCGCCCCCCATATCTATGTGGCCACGGCGGCGCGGTTTCTGCCGGATCGTCAGATCCTGACCCGTAAAGAGGCCCAGAGTGTGGGTGTGGACAGCACCTATAAACTCAAGGGTTGTTCAGAGGCGGTGTTGATGACGTCGCGCGGAGGCAACCGCTATGACCGGACCTTCATGGAAGGATTCATCCGACCTGGCATCGGTGCGGAAAACTGGGTACCCCGCTCCAATTATCCAGCGCTGAATGTGGTTCCCACCGGACCGACGCAGATGTCACTTTACCTCACCCAGGACTATGCCCAGGACTCGGCACACCTGCATCGCTATTCCCTGCGCCTGGACGGATTTGCCTCGCTGCGTGCGCCCTGGTCCGGCGGCAGCTGGACCTCGGTACCACTGCTGTTTACGGGAGACCGGCTCTCTTTGAATATGGCCACCTCGGCAGCCGGCTCCATGCGGGTGGAACTGCAGGATAGCGGCGGCAAGGCCCTTCCCGGATTCGAGCTGGAAGCGTGTCAACCCATCATCGGCAATGAACTGGATCACACCGTGGTCTGGGAGGGAAACCCGGACCTGTCTGCATGGGCGGGTGTGCCTGTCCGAATCCATATGAAACTGGTGGACGCGGATCTGTATGCTTTTCAATTCACCACGCATCAACAGGGGGAAACACATCCATGACATTCACTCATCGCATCCGATTGTTGCTGATCGCTTTCTATGTGATGTTTTTTCTCGCGTGTGCTACGGTGCAGATACCGCAGCCCCAAGAGGAGTCGTCCGATTTCTGGATTTTTCTGCTGGCGGGACAGTCGAATATGGCCGGGCGGGGTCAGGTGGCCGAGGTTGACAGCCAGGTGCATCCACGGGTGTTCATGCTGGATCAGAATGACACCTGGCAGCCGGCAACGGATCCTCTCCATTTTGACAAGACCATCGCGGGGGTGGGACCCGGACTCACCTTTGGCAAGGTCCTGGCAGAGAGCTATCCAAAGGTCCGCATCGGCCTGGTACCCTGTGCCGCCGGCGGCTCACGTATCGATGCCTGGACACCTGGCGGGTATCACGACCAGACCGACAGCTACCCCTATGACGAGGCCCTTTGGCGCACCCGGCGGGCATTGCAGGATGGCGTGTTGATGGGAATCCTCTGGCATCAGGGGGAGGGCAACAGCAGAGCAGAGCACTTTGACGGCTTTGAAGACAAGCTTGCCGACCAGATCCGGCGATTTCGGTCGGAAC
>CAYPUH010000017.1:23147-28615 GCA_964413725.1 uncultured Cytophagia bacterium | reverse complement strand
CAACCAGGGATGGGTGCGGACACCTGAATTGTCCGATCCGGAGCCGAGCGATGACCCGGACCGACCGGGTGATGACGATCCCACCGAGACGGATCCTGATCCGCTGCCATCATTTGATGGTGCGACGGATGTGACCAAGGTTGACACGTGGCACGATGTGAACGGTGATGGTGAGTTGTCTGTCGGAGATGAGGTGTCTTACGAGATCGGGATTTTGAATTCCGGAGCTGGCGTTGCGAGTGCGGTGAGTTTTGTGGACACTCTGGGTGCGGGTCTGGGCCTGGTCGGTGATGTGATCACGAGTCAGGGGACAGTGGTGTCGACGTCACCGATTCGCGTGGATGTGGGTCGTCTGGCCTCTGGGGCGAGAGCGACGATATCGTTCCGCATCGAAGTGACCGAGTCGATGGATCGAGTGGTCAACCAGGGATGGGTGCGGACACCTGAATTGTCCGATCCGGAGCCGAGCGATGACCCGGACCGACCGGGTGATGACGATCCCACCGAGACGGATCCTGATCCGCTGCCATCATTTGATGGTGCGACGGATGTGACCAAAACAGATACATGGTATGACCTGGATTCCGATGGTCGTTTGAGTGTAGATGACGAGATTGAATATTATATATCCATTTTTAATTCCGGTAACGCCACTGCAACAGACGTGACATTTACCGACACGCTTGAAACGGGACTGTCACTGGTGGATGTTTCCAGTAGTCAGGGTCGCATGGATTCGGTAAATCCCATTGTAGTCTCTCTTGGAACGATAGCTCCGAATGATTCTGCATGGATCACTCTTCGTGTACGGTTGAATACTGTAAAGGATCAAATATACAACCAGGGATGGGTGCGGACACCTGAATTGTCCGATCCGGAGCCGAGCGATGACCCGGACCGACCGGGTGATGACGATCCCACCGAGACGGATCCTGATCCGCTGCCATCATTTGATGGTGCGACGGATGTGACCAAGGTTGACACGTGGCACGATGTGAACGGTGATGGTGAGTTGTCTGTCGGAGATGAGGTGTCTTACGAGATCGGGATTTTGAATTCCGGAGCTGGCGTTGCGAGTGCGGTGAGTTTTGTGGACACTCTGGGTGCGGGTCTGGGCCTGGTCGGTGATGTGATCACGAGTCAGGGGACAGTGGTGTCGACGTCACCGATTCGCGTGGATGTGGGTCGTCTGGCCTCTGGGGCGAGAGCGACGATATCGTTCCGCATCGAAGTGACCGAGTCGATGGATCGAGTGGTCAACCAGGGATGGGTGCGGACGCCTGAATTATCCGATCCGGAGCCGAGTGATGACCCTGATCGTCCGGGTTTGGATGATCCGACAGAGTTGGATTTCGATGACTATGCCTTTTCTCCGCGTATTGAGGTTTCACCTTCTGCTATAGATGTAACCGATAGTGTACAGGTTAGGGTGATGTCACCTGTGGTCGTTTCGAGTTGGGAAATATGGATATATTATCCCGATGGACATATCGATAAAGAATTTGCCGATTCTTTTTCAAAGCAGACCGATTTGACGCCGGGAGAATGGTTGACTATTCCTCGTTATTTTCGACCGGAACACCTTAAAAGTGATCTTCCTGAGGATCATCTGATTTTTGAGATCAGAGCACTGGAAGAGCATGGTGTTTTGGGAACGGGGCAGGATGACCTGCTTGTTAGAAGCAGCAACTATATGGTTCTGGACAAGAATGTGTTCAGAGCCGAAGTAGAGCCGATGCTGGAGATCCGGTTTAAATTAAGCTATCGTCGCCTGGCACGACTTGATGTGTATGATATTGCTGGCTATCATGTTGCCACTCTTACGGAAGATGTATACGACGGTGGTTGGAACCATTATCACTGGAACGGCAGAAAACCATCCGGAGAGAAAGTGGGAAGTGGTATTTATCTGGTGACTCTCGAATCCGGTTCGTTTAAGGCATGGAAGAAATTTATTGTGGTACGATAGAACCGTTTAGGAGCATTCAGTATGATATAGGGCGGTCGGGTGGTTTTGGGATAGACGTTAAAAGAGAAACGATGGACTTTTGTATCAGTCAGTTGGCTGGCAGGATGACCGAGCTGATCGATTTTAACATTGGGTGTCCCTCATGAAAACTACTGGTCGAATACTGTTATTTTTGATGTGCGGTTTGATGTTTGTTCAACCGGTTTCCGGACAAATGCGATCTGGAGCGGCCTTTCTGACGGTTTTGCCAGGAGCCCGATTGCAAGCAATGGCGTCTTCACATACAGCAGAAATAGATGAGCCGTTTGCTGTTTTTGCAAATCCAGGGGTTACGGGCTTTTACCGTGAATGGCAGATGTCTGCAACATATTCAAAATGGATCGCGGATGTTTACCATGCATCATTGCTGTATGGTCGATCAATCAAGACACCCTGGAGTCGGCGCACTCGTGTTGCGATCGGTTTGTTTTATCAGGGTATGCCCTCTTTTGATAGCACGGATGGAAAGGTGGAGCATGCCACAGCCAAAGACTGGCTGGCTTCTCTGAGCCTGGGGCAACCTCTCACTTTTCTGACGCCAAAATTATCAGTTGGTGGGAGCCTAAAGATATTCAAGAGTTCGCTGGACACCTACTCTGCTCAATCTGTTTTGGCGGACCTGGGTTTTTCTTATAAAAGTCAACGTTTTGGTTTGGGGAATTCTCTTTTTCCTGTTGGGTTGTTTTCGGTTGGAGCGTCCGTCAATCATTTGGGTTCTGATTTGACATATGATCGGCTTTCCACTCCGCTTCCCAGAACCTGGCGAACGGGAATTGCGTTTTATGCGGGTCGACACAATGGATTGCAGATGCGGCTAACGGCAGATTATCGTAATATTTTGGATCGTGGTGGTGAAGTAGGGGTGGGGGCAGACGTGAGTTGGAGTCGCCGTTTTTCATTGTTTGGAGGGTATCAGTTTCAATCGGATCTTTTTGAAAACTATTCTATCGGCATGAGTATTCGGCTTGATGATGTGATGACGGATGGTGTGTTGCCGGGGCGTAACAAAGCATTACAGCTTGATATGGGGAGTTTGGATGAGCAGGATTTTTTCTCGAGAACCTATCGTGGAACACTATCATATTATCCTCTTGGGCCAGAAGCCTTTGAATGTACCACTCCTGCACGGGCCGACACCGTCCTGGGCAAACAGGCGATACTGGAATGGCAGGAATCTCGGGATCCGGATCTATTTGATTCTATTAAATATACGGTCGCACTGGATCAGGATAGCAGTGATGTGGCGATGTGGTTGGAAGGGATGACCGATGGTTCAGAGATGCTTGCCTGGATGGCGGATGAGAAGCTGGATTATATGCGACAGAATCTCAAAGGTACTCAAAGTTTAGTAGATTCACTCAAAGGGGGCTGGTATTACTGGGCTGTGGTCGCCCATGATCAGGATAATCACATCCGGTTTGCCGAACAAGAGGGTTACCCTGTAGCCAAATTTTATGTCCCAAAACCCGATGTAGAGATCGAATCAATAGAGTTTGATTATACTCCGTGGATCACGGAAGATGATTTCCACGGTACATTACAGATAACATGCCGAAACAAAGGCGATAGGGATGTTTCGGAGCTTGAGCTTTTAGTGACCGATTCCTATCTGGATTCAACGTTTGAACAATATTCTACCGATCTGTCGACGGTAGAGATTTCGATTTTGGCGGCCGGAGACAGTCAACTTGTCTCCATTCCTTGGCACACTGATATGTTAGGGGAGCACGACATTTCGGTGATGGCGGATCACCCCGAACAGTGGCGAGAAGCCAATGTGGAAAATAACAGAAAGACTCGATCTTTTTATACGGTTCCGAAGGGGCGATTTGTGACCCGAGATACCGTCACCACCTTATATGTTTCCAGAGTGTCGATAGATATGCCCATCATTACCCAAATTTCCTTTGATACCAACAGTGCTGTAGTCAAAAAAGAGTATGTTGAGAAAACAGTTATTGATCCTCCATTGGTGATTCTTGCTAATCGGTTGAAGAAAAATCCTTTTTTAAAGATTGCGCTGCAGGGATATGCGGATCCGAATTCGGAATCAGCTACCATCGAACTGGCGAATCGACGTGCCCATGCCATACGGGACACCCTGGTGCAGATGGGAGTCGACAACCGACAGATAGAAATGTTCTCAGGACAGATTTTGGAGCAGAGAAATCTTCCTCAGAACCGAAAGGATCGGACATGGATTCTTCAGGAACGCCGGTATGATGACATTAGTACTGATCCACAAGGACAGGCCGTATTGTTCTTACCGGTTCGTCATACAGATAGAGAATTTCTTTTCCGTCCCGTTCCGTTTTTCTCTGAAATCAAGCACGTTCTGGCTTTGGATTCTACGGATCTGGTTTTTCATGTGGAGGATATGGAGCAGCGGCGCCCAGTAAATCGTTTTCCCACCAACCAGCGAGACACTCTAAGGGTTGAATGGCGCCAAAAACTGGCTTCACCGTGGGTGAATACGGTTGTGTCGTATGAGCTTGCGGTCGTCGACTCTTTGGGCAGGACGTTTCGCACCCATCCGGAAAGATGTGTCATGGAAGCAAATGATTATTTGCGACAGCATCGGATAGCGTTTCCCCTGAAATTTGCTCAAACCGATCCTTTGTATCGATTTTATTGGGCTCGTCTTTTTGTACAGGTCGAAGAGATGCTCCAGGATCCGCATATGAAGTTTCGATTTACGGGGCATGCCTGCAAGGTTGGGCCAGAAGATGTGAATGAACGGTTATCCAGACGCCGTGCCATGCGATTTCATGAGGGTTTTTTACGATATGTCAGAGAGAATCATCCTGGACGATATGCAGCGATAGAACGTCGTATAGAGCCCGCGCGTGGATTTGGAGAGTCTCGACCGTTAAGTGTGGAACGTCTGAGCGGCGAAACGATTTTGATTGGAGACAATGCGAAACCACTTGGTCGTAAGTTGAACCGACGGATTGAAATTGAATTCAATTCTTCGGTAGCTCCTTGGGAGCAAACTGAAAAAGGTGCTCAATAAGAACGGATGTTTCTGGGAGCCGATCCCGCTCTTATTGAATATTGGATCGTTTTGCCGTCTGCAATCCGACGGATATATAAAGAGTTTTTAACTTGAATTGAACCCTGGCGTTTGCTACTTTATACGCCAGGGTTTTTGGTATAGCCGTCATCCATTTTTATCCAGCCCGGTAACTCCATCCCTTGGATTAACGAATTTTTCAGAATTTACTCTAGAAATTTGCAGACAAGCGATTTTAACCTTTTTCAGGATAAATATGATCAAGCCCCAACCCCGTGTATTGCATCTTGGTATCGATTTGGGATCTGTTTCCGCAAAGGTGGCGTTGTTTATTCCTGCGGCGATGCAGAATCCTCCAAGGCTTGATACTCAAGAATTTTCAGTCTTTGAGATGGCTGCTGGTCGTTTTTATACTCGAGAATTTTCTTTGAGTGGAACACCGATCCA
>CAYPUH010000017.1:0-23137 GCA_964413725.1 uncultured Cytophagia bacterium | reverse complement strand
ACGGCAGAGCGAATCTGAGGTTGCTTTTTCGGTCAACTGTACCGGTTCTCAGGCCCGTTATGTGGCCCGGGAGCTGTCTCTTCCGTATATCAATGATGTCAAAGCGTTGGCACGTGGTGTTTCGCTTTGGAATCCCTCTGTTCGCACGATTCTCGAGATTGGGGGAAATGTCTCGAGCTATATTGAAGTCAAGGGCGATGAACCGGAAACGATGGCTATCCTGGATTATGATCATCAGGGCGAGTGTGCCGCGGGGACGGGATCTTTTCTGGATCAACAGGCAGCGCGATTGGGATATGCGGTTGATAAGGTTGGCCAGTTGGTACGTGAGACCGAGACCGTAGCCAACATCGCGGGTCGCTGTTCTGTTTTTGCGAAAACTGATATGATCCACGCCCAGCAACGGGGGTATTCTCCCGGTGCGATTCTCAAGGGCTTGTGTCGGGCAGTCGCTCTCAACTACAAGTCCAGTGTGTTGAGAGCAAAGCAGGTCACTCCCCCTGCGGCCTTTGTGGGAGGGGTTGCGGCAAATGAGGGGGTCAGTGACGCATTGGCAGCGTATTTACATTTGGACAGAGAAGGCTTTCTTGTCCCTCCAGCCCATAAATATTTTACAGCCATTGGAGCCAGCACGTATACCAATAGAAACACGATTGATCATCAAGATCAAATACCCGTAGCGATTACTTCCCGTAGTACGGATTCGACAGAATCTGCTGCATCCCTTGATAGCCAACGAGTTAATCGACTTTTAGAGGTGCCATGTTCCCCAACTCGTTCCGGTGTAGAACTATACTTGGGGATTGACATTGGTTCTGTAAGCACAAATTTAGCGATCATTGATCAAAGGGGTCAGGTTGTCGATTCCGTTTACACGCGAACTCAAGGTCGTCCCGTAGAGGTCGTCAGTCGTGAATTGCTGGCACTTGAACAGCGTTGGACTGGGTCATTGTCTTTGGCAGGTGTTGGGACTACCGGATCGGGGCGTGAATTGATTGGCGAGCTTGTGGGTGCTGATGTGATACATGATGAAATCACTGCTCACAAAACAGGTGCACAGTTTGTCGCCCAAACCACTCTCAATCAGGACGTGGATACCATTTTTGAGATCGGCGGTCAGGATTCAAAGTTTATCTCGATTGAAAAAGGCGTTGTGGTCGATTTTTCTATGAATGAGGCATGTGCGGCTGGAACCGGATCGTTTCTGGAAGAGCAGGCGGAAAAGTTGGGGATTATGATTCAGGACGAATTTGCACAATTGGCTTTGTCTTCCCAGACCCCGGTCAAAATGGGCGAACGTTGTACTGTTTTTATGGAAAAGGATGTTGTGTCTTATCTGAAGCTGGGAATATCCAAAGCGGATATTGCTGCGGGTTTGGCATATGCAGTGGTGTATAATTATCTGAATCGGGTGGTAAGGGATCGTAGAATCGGAGACCATATTTTATTTCAGGGGGGAACGGCATACAATCAGGCTGTTGCAGCTGCGTTTGCGACCGTGCTTGAAAAGACGATTTCCATTCCTCCCCATAATGGAGTGATGGGGGCAATTGGAGCCGCTTTGCTGGCCAGGGAAGCCCAAATACATCGGACTCGATTCCGGGGGTTTAATCTTTCCCAGATTGATTTTTCCATTCGTCACATACAATGTAGCGGGTGCAGCAACCGTTGCGATGTTCAGGAGGTTACGGTCGAGGGAGAAAAAACCTATTGGGGTGACAAGTGTTCCCAACGATTTCACAAGATGAAAAAACGAGCCAGGGCAACGGTTCCGGATTTGATTGCGTTTTACCGGAAGACCTTGATGGAAACAACTCTTAATTTCAAAGGAAAAGGCCCTCGTGTCGGCATTCCCGCCACCCTGTATTTTTATGATCGGTTTCCATTCTGGCAAGCGTATTTTAGTCGGTTGGGTTGCACCGTCGTCACATCCTCTGAGACGAACCGGAATCATGTGACAAAAGGCAATGATATTCGGATAGCTGAACCGTGTTTTCCTATGATCATTTCACATGGTCATGTGGCTGAACTGTTTGAGATGGACGTGGATTTTTTGTTTTTACCTCTTATGATCAATTCCGAGACACCGTATCAGAAAACCTTTTCCTGGGTCTGTCCATGGGGTCAGACCTTTCCTCTGGTTCTCAAAAACAGTATAGAAACGCCTGAATGGCTGGATAAAATTATCAGTCCCGTTATGCGATTCCAGGACGGAGAATCTTCTATCGTAAACGCGCTGAGACCTTTGAGCAGAAAACTTGGTGTTTCGAAAACGATTCATCGGGAAGCGATACGACATGCCTATAGTGTCCAGCAAGATTTCATCCGGAAGATTAAAACGATGGGACAAAGCGTGATCGAGAACCTTGAGCGACACCGCCAGAGTGCCATCGTGTTGTTGGGACGGCCCTATAATATTTTTGATCCCGGCATCAATCTGGCGGTACCGGAAAAGCTGTATGATCAATATGGAGTGAATGTGATTCCCATGGAATTTTTGACTTTTGAGACTATTGATATCAGTGGATTGCATGAAAATATGTTTTGGCATTATGGTAGACGGATTCTTCAGGCGGCAACTTTAGTGGGCAGGCATGATCAGTTACATGCGATCTATTTTACCAATTTTAAATGTGGTCCCGACTCTTATATCAAACATTTTGTCAAGCAGGCGATTGGTGATCCCTTTTTGACTTTACAGTTTGATGAACACAGTAACGATGCCGGTATCATGACCCGATGTGAGGCTTTTCTCCAGGGAAAAGGACTGCTGTCCGGCATTGAATCTAAAAGTGTACCTCATGATATCAAAGAGATTGCACAGCCATGACAGCACAGTCACCCCCTTTACATCAAAGAACACTTTACATCCCACGAATGTCCACCGAGGGTGCCTGCTGTATGGCGGCAGCGTTTCAATCTATCGGAGTCGATGCGAGGGTATCTCCGGAAGGAGACGGTCGTACCTATCAATTGGCCAGGCGATATTTAAATGGAGATGAATGCTTGCCAGAGGCCGTCACGCTGGGTAATTTTCTCAAAGTGACCGAACAACCCGATTTTGATCCATCAAGGGTGGCTTTATTAATGCCGACGTCCAATGGGCCTTGTCGGTTCGGACACTATTATCCATTGCTGAAAAAAATATTCCGGGATCGAAAAGAACCCGTAATGGTCATTGCACCGTCCAGTGCCACGGGTTATGAGGATATCGGTAATGGCGCCCGGGATCTGGTTCGCACAGGCTGGCGTGCGGTTGTTTCGTCGGATATTTTGAGAAAGATGCTTCACCTCACTCGTCCGTTTGAAGTTAATCCCGGACAGACCGATGCTGTTTTTTCGGAGTCCTTGGATCGTGTATGCACTGCTTTGGCCTTGCGTCAGGTCTCTCATGCACATCGTTTGAAACGAATCATCAAGGCCCTCATAGAATCCCGGGATCAGTTTCGTTCCATTCCCAGAAAGCCAAATTATCATCCCCTTTTGATAGGCGTCGTGGGTGAGATTTTTTGCAGGCTCAACACCTTTAGTAATGACCATTTGGTCAAACGGATTGAATCGTATGGAGGGCAGGTTTGGCTTTCCGATGTTTCCGAATGGGTTTGGTATACCAATGATGAACAAATCCTGAATCTAAATCGACGTGGAAAGACACTCTTGTTCGAAATGTTGGGGTGCAGGATACGCCATGCAGTGATGCATTCTGATGAACAAAAATTGCTTGCTCCGTTTCAATCCGATTTAGAAGCGTGTCCGGAACCAGGCCATACTCGGGAAATTCTCGAAAAGAGCCGGCCTTATTTACCACGGGAAGGTGCGCACGGGGAAATGGTTCTAAGTGTCGGTAAAGCTGTTTGGTATCACCAACACGGAGCGGCCGGGGTCATCGATATCAGTCCATTCACCTGTATGAACGGGATTGTGAGTGAGGCCATATACCCCCATGTCAGCAGGGACCTTGAGGGATTTCCGATTCGGGTTTTTTATTATGATGCGTTGTTAAAGGATTGGGATTCGGAAGTGGAGATCTTTATGGAGATGGCCAGGAATTATTGGCAAAGGCGGGTTTAACAAAAGCCCTGCTGAGGAGCAGGGCTGTGAGAATTCGTTAGAGTTTTGTGACATTTGTGGCCTGAAGGCCTTTGGGACTCTCTTCGACTTCAAATTCGACATAATCCCCCTCATCCAAGCTTTTGAATCCCTCACCAACAATGCCGGTATAGTGAACGAAGATGTCATTACCAGATTCTCGGGTAATAAAGCCCCAGCCCTTTTTGACATTGAACCATTTGACGCTGCCTCGTTCCATAATAAAAACCCTTTCGAAAAAATAAAATCGATTTTGAATCACGTCGAATACTGGGATGTGAAATCGACGAGCATAATACATTATATATACTATATTTTGCAAAGTCAAATGGTTTTGCAAAAAATCCGTCAGATTATTAAATTAAATCGATTTTTTATCCAAGGGCAAGTCTCCATCGTCAGACGGGACACTCTACTCTGAACCCTATCGGTAACTTTACATATTGTTTGTACGGTATTGATTGAAAACCAATTTTACCAAACAATCCATTTTTTTAACTGCCGGGTTGGGTGATGTCCGTCCTGGGGACTCTACTGATTTGAGGGAGATTGTTATTATGGAACAAGAGTTGTCGGCCAGCCATAAGGTGCGGTCCTACGAGCTGGACTCTTTTGGTCATGTAAACAATGCCGTGTTTTTCAACTATCTTGAATATGCGAGGAATGAATATCTGTTGCAAAGGGGGTTAACCTTTGATCAGTTTGAAAGGTGGGATGCCTTACCGGTGGTGGTAAAGGCAGAGGTCGAGTATAAACATCCTGCCCACGTTCATGATGAACTGGAAATTGTGGGACGTATAACAGAGTGGCGTAAAAGTCGATTCACCATGGATTATGTTGTCTTTAATCATACGGCAAATCGAAAGTGCCTGCTGTGTCAGATGATATTTGTTTTTACCAATAGTGAGGGCAAACCCGTTCCCATACCAGAAGAATTCAAATTAAAGATGCTGCTGTAGATTCTAGATGTTATATTCCAGTTGCGCTCTGAATTCACCTCTTATAGGAAAACGTTTTCCGGTTGACGGTTTGTAGAGTTCGCCAGCAAATTGGCCTTCAATATAGCGTTCTGTGACTTTTGTGATCAACAGTTTCCCCCTGGATTCGAGAGGTTTTGTGCCGGAAGAAGGGGTGAAGGCCAAATAATCAAGTGGAAATCGCTTGCCTTCCCATTGTGCCAAATCGCTTTGCTGGTAATCGATGTTGATCAAAAAGCGAGGATATTTATCGGATTCGGGATTAAAATTATAGAGTTGCAAGTTGTCTTTTTTGAATAAATTTCCTCGAGGCGTAAATTGAGCAGAGAAAAAATTGTCATGCATTGATTTTCCTGCCAGAACAAATCGCAACAAGCCATTGTTAGGCCCTTGATCTATTGTTTTTGCCTGATTTGCAGAGTCTTTATCCTGCCCACAGGCGACCAGAAGCATCAGGCTCAACAACAGTGCATGTCTTTTTTTCATTGTGTCTCGTTCTCCGGTTTGTCGATTATTGAGTCAAGCGCAGTCAATATACATTATTCAGGTGTCGAAAACAAGAATTCAATCGGGTCGTACCCTGTGACGCGATCTCATTTTGTGTCCTGATCCGGCGTGATGCACTGAATCCCTGAAACATTCAATACACCACTATCGTCAGATGGAAAATCAGATCCACATCCTCAAAACCAGATTGTTTTAAACAGTAACCTTTACTGGATTCAGGTGTATCAGAGTCCATAGTGTAACTGCATTGTTTATGATTTAACACAAAGGAGTGTTGCCATGATTTCAAATGAAGACCTGACAGCATTGAATCGATTTTTGAATTATGTAAAATACGACACTCAATCGTCGGAAGAGTCGGATACCTTCCCGAGTACAGAAAAACAAAAAGAACTCGGTCGCACCCTGGTGGAAGAGTTAAAAGAAATGGGACTGGAAGACGCCTCCATCGATGAATGGGGATACGTAACCGCAACGGTGCCGGCTACCACGAAAAAATCAGTCCCTGTTATTGGTCTGATTGCACATATGGACACGTCACCAGATGTTTCCGGCAAAGATGTACATGCGATGATCCATAAAAATTACCAGGGTGGTGATATTGAGCTTGGTGATTCCGGCGTCGTGATTCATGAATCCGACAATCCGGCCCTCAAAGATCAGATCGGTAATGATGTGATTACTTCTGATGGTACAACATTATTGGGTGCAGACAATAAGGCCGGGATTGCCGAGATTTTTTCTGCCCTCCGTTATCTTTTGGATCATCCGGAAATTGAACATGGTGAACTCAAAGTGGCGGTCACTCCGGATGAAGAAGTCGGACGTGGAACAGAGCATTTTGATGTTCCCTCTTTCGGAGCTGATTTTGCGTATACCATCGATGGAGAAACCGCGGGTGAAATAGAGGATGAAACCTTTTCTGCGGACAGTGTGGTGCTCACAATAAAAGGTGTGAATGTTCATCCTGGCTATGCGAAGAACAAATTGGTCAATGCCATAAAAATCGCCTCTGAAATCATTTCCAACCTTCCCTCTGATCGCTTGTCCCCGGAGACGACTGAGAAACGAGAGGGATATGTTCATCCCAATTCCATGACGGGTAATGTGGAAGAGGCTACAATCAAATTTTTAATCCGTGATTTCACAGTTGAAGGATTAAAGGCACATGAGGAAGAACTCAAAACCATTTGTGATCGCGTTATGTCGAATCATCCCAAAGCGTCTCTTTCCTTTGACGTGCAAGAGTCCTATCGAAATATGAAATATCAAATCGACAAGCAACCTGTCGTTGTCCATTATGCTGTAGAAGCCGTTGAGCGTGCGGGTCTCGAACCAATTCGCAATATGATCCGGGGGGGGACCGACGGCTCTCGTTTGTCTTATAATGGGCTTTTCACACCCAATTTGTTCACAGGCGGCCATAACTTTCATTCGCGTCAGGAATGGATCTCGGTCCAGGACATGAACAAAGCGACGGAAACCATTATTCATCTCGTTCAAATCTGGGTTGAAAAGTCGGATTCCTGAGCTCTGCAAACGCGACACACGGGGTGAAACGGGTGTCGCGTTTTATTTTTCCTAAACTCATTGGAGATAATGTAATACCCATTCAGGACAGGTGCTATGAACATACGGATTCTGGTGACACTCGTGGCTGTACTCGGAGTGGCATCCTTTGCGATCTTTGGTGGTTTTCCCGCGTTGGCCTTTTCATCCCAACTTTTGTTTACGGTGTTATTGGGGGCTCTATTAAGTGGTTTGTTTGTATATTTGTGGCCGCATTTGAATCTGCCAACTCGGATATTACTGGGCCTGGTTCTGGGAGCTCTGGCGGGTATTATCTGGGGATCTCAGATCCAGGTGATCAAACCCATCGGGACGGCTTTTATCAGATTGATAAAAATGATCGTGATCCCTCTTATTTTCGCCTCCCTTATTGTTGGCGCTGCCAGCCTGGGTGATATCAAAAAAGTGGGACGAATTGGTATCAAAACCGTGAGTTATTTTTTGATCTCAACCTGTGTTGCCATCACGCTGGGCTTGACGCTGGCCAACTTGATTCAACCGGGCAAGTCTCTTCCTATGGAAATTCGGCAGGATTTATTGTCTGATTACGAGTCCAGTGTCTCCGAACAGGTTGGTGGTGCACTTACACAGAGTTATCAGGAGATCCTTCTGGACATTATCCCGGAAAATCCAATTCAATCCATGACTCAGGGCAATATGATTCAGGTTATCTTTTTTGCTCTTTTTATGGGTATTGTCATGTCAATGCTACCCGAGAATCGAATGCAACCGGTGCGATCGTTTTTTGAGGGTATCAATGATATTATGGCAAAAATTGTCCATGTGATCATTCAGCTTGCACCGTTTGGTGTCTTTGCCCTGATTGCCTCTGTTGTGGGGTCTTTTGGGGTTCATGTTTTAATGGCGTTATTAAACTATGCCATGGTGGTCATTTTGGGTCAACTCGTACTCTTTTTTCTTTACCCGCTGGTGGTATCTCTCACCACCACTGTATCCTATGGACAATTTCTTTCCAGCATGAGGCCGGCGCAATTGATTGCCTTTAGCTCGAGTTCGAGTTCTGCGACCCTTCCGGTCACTATCCAGAGTGTGGAGGAGGGTATTGGAGTCAAGCGGGAAGTTGCAAGTTTTGTGCTTCCCCTGGGGGCGACGATCAATATGGATGGTACTGCTCTTTTTCAAGGGGTGTCCGCGGTTTTTATCGCTCAGGTATACAATATGGATCTTTCTTTTTCGGCACAGCTCTCGGTTGTTTTGACCGCGGTTCTGGCGTCAATTGGAACTGCGGGAGCACCTGGAGTTGGTGTTCTGATGCTGGTGATCGTGTTGCAACAGATTGGCATTCCCCTGGAGGGAATCGCACTGATCCTTGGGGTAGAACGCATTTTGGATATGTTTCGCACCACGGTCAATATAACCAGTGATGCCACCGCAACCGTTCTTGTCGCCAAAAGTGAGGGACAGCTTCAGCCGCCAGGATTGCAATGACCGGCCAGGGCAAAGAACGAACCGAAACATACGGTGACACAAACGAGTCCCCCAAAAGCATAGAATATCAACTCAACGGGTTGGGTAAAGACATGGTGAGGCGTTTCAAATATAAAGCTGTAGCCAAACCGGGCTGTAAAGATTGAATACGCTACAATGGACGACACCAGTGCCGGGACAAGTGCTCTGGCTTCAAAATCACGTCGATAGAGAACTTTTACCAAAAACAGCGCACCTCCCAGCGGTGATCGCAAGATGGCACCAATCCCGCCTGCTGCTCCGGCCACTATTAAAAGCCGACGTTCATCATCTTTGCGGCGAAGGGGATTGGCGAGGTGGGAGGCAAAACCGGCTCCTATTTGTGCGATGGGGCCTTCTCGTCCCGCACTCCCGCCGCTTCCGATGGTAATGATGGAGAGATGATTTGATGAGGGTATATTGATTAAACAGTTGCCGGGTTTTGGTGCGAAAATTCGTAACGATTTTATGTAAAGCCCCGGATAAATTTAGCTTTCTGCATCTGCCAAGAGTTGTATGACTTGTGCCGCAGAGGATGCTTTCATCAGAGCTTTTCTTGTTTTTTCGTTTTTAATCAGTTTGGACAATTGAGCCAATATTTTAAGATATTCACCTACAGACGACAAGGGAGTACCCAGGAGAAAAATCATTTGAACCGACTGGTTCTTCTCGCCCCCGAAATCGATTTCATTTTTCAATCGGGTAAATGCAATGACGATTTTAGAAACATGGTCGGTTCGGGCGTGTGGCAGTGCCAATCCGTTTCCCATAGCGGTACAACCGAGCTTTTCGCGCTCCATTACTTTTTGGAAAAATTCTTTACCGCTTTTGATGACGTGGGCTTTTTCCAGCATTTGTACTGTCTTGCCGATAGCGTCTTCTTTGTCTTTTGCCTCGACATCCAGTGTAATAAGATTGTTTTGTAAATAATCAGAGATACGCAAGCAATACTCCTCTCTGCTTCCGCCAAAGCCCCGGAGGGCTTAAAAAAAAGACAGCAGATAAAAATATGCTGTCTTTTTAGCCATTAAGTCAAATTAAAATAGATAATAACCGGATAAAAGTCAATTGTTTTTCGGGCTGTTACTTGCCCCTTATCAATCATGCCGACACCTTTAAGCAAAGCAGATCCATCAACGAGAATATGGGTCTGCTTTGGTTCAGGGACGATCAAAGCTTCGCATCCCAGTTCTTATCTGGTCATGCATGGGTGTGCGATCATTTTAGGGGGTGGACACCCATGTATTTTATTCAAAGAATCGGGCAAAATCATAGTCTGCTTTAAGCTTTTGAATATGGTCTTTAAAGGCCTTGCTCTTTTTCTCTTCCATCAGTTTGTTGTAGATATCGTCATGAAGAATATCCAAGGGACGATCGGCCTTGATTCGGCTGAGCACCTTTAAAATATGATATCCATACCGGGTTTCAAAGATCTCGCTGATTTCTCCGACCGGTGTATTAAAAGTTGCCTCTTCAAATTCCTTTACCATCTGTCCACGGTAAAAATTTTCAATCAGTCCACCGTTCTCCTTGCTTCCAGGATCATCTGAATATTTGCGGGCCAACTCGGGAAATTCTTCGCCGTCAAGAGCTTTTTGGCGGATCTCTTTTATTTTTTCCAGCAGGGCTTTCTTTTCTTCTTCTGTTTTGTCCTCTTTCGATAGGAGAATATGACGTACCGACGCTTTTTTATCCACATTGTGGTAATAGTCTACTATTTCCTTTTCCTCTACATGAATATCTTTATAAACCGTTGACTTTAGGTATTTGTCGATGATAAATGATTCCCGGATGTCTTTTTTGATCGTTTCGAGATCCATCCCCTGTTGTTTCAGGATATCTTTGATTTTTGAATTGTCGGGATCGATTTGAAACAGATTATGAAGAATACTGTCAACTTTTGCATTGGAGGGTTGCGCGTGTCGTTCTGTTGCAGCTGTGAGCAACAATTTGATATGGATCAGTCCGTCAAGAGTTTCGGACATATACTCTTTTAGCTGGGAATTTGAAAACGATGGCAGCTGATTCAATTGTGGGCCCATGGTTCTCTCGAGTTCGTTAAACAAGCTGCCGGTTGTAATCACAAAGGAATCCGATTGTGCCAGGACCTTGTTGGTTTGCGGATTCAAAGCGGGCAACTTTTCAGAAACCTGTTCAGCGAGCTGCCAGGTTTGGCTGTCCGGCGTCAGCTTGTCGACATTTGATGATCGAGTGCCGCAGGCCAGAATGATCGTTCCCACGAGAATGAAAATCGAAAAGACCTGTTTCATGTTGAACCTCTCCTTCGGTTGTTATGGATAACATGTGGATCTTGTTGACAGGATATCGGTTTGAATGTTTGACAGTATAATCATTTTGTTGAAAAATTTCCATAGCTTTTTCAAGAGCTGGTCGGAAATGGAACGACGAGCCTGGCATAGATCCCGGCTGTGAAGCAATACATGGTACGTCAGTCGACATGCAATTTGTTCCATTTTAATGAAAAATCGTTGTGATGTTTTTAAAAATCCGTTATTTTGCGTCAAGACCGGAAACATTAACTGTCTCAATGGAATACCTGGAGCGTGGATGCTGGCCTGTTGTCGATAACGGGTGGTTGAAGGGTATCATACAAGAGGCTTGAATCCGGTTGTAACCTGCATCTTCTCGCGCGTCTCGTCGTCATCGTGTGGTCAGGTTTTTGATAACAAAGCACTCTCGTGGGAATTCAACAAAGGCTTTTTGCGGATGGACACATTACAACCGATACGGGTTCAATGGTTTCTGGCGTTGATCATACTGTTTGTATTCGCTCCAACAGGGGTTTCCGGGCAAGAGTATGTAACGGTTCATGCCCGAAGGGGCGATGGTATTTTCAGTATGTTGCGGCGATATGATTTACCCACCTCATTATCCTATAGACAACACTTTAAGGCGTTGAACGAGTCTGTTTTGGGTAGCAGCGAAGAGTTGTTTTTAGGGGTATCCTACCGATTACCTGTTCGAATTATTCAATACAATGGTAAAAGTATTCAGAGTACTCTGGGTATATCTGATTATCAGCGTGCCAAATCGATCCAGGATTTCAATAAAGGGCTCTACCGCAAAGGACTCAAACCTCGCCCCTATACACAGGACCTTGAGCTTTGGGTGCCTGATGTTGATTTTGTTCCCAAAGCCAGACAGACCCAACACGTTCCCACTGGTGTCCATGGTGTTTTCCCTATTTTCGGGAAAAAATATGAAAAGGTGGACTTTCTGGACAATCAACTGGCGGGCCAGGTTTTTTATATTGTTTGTGGCCATGGTGGTCCTGATCCGGGGGCCGTTGGACGACGCGGCCGATATTCTATGCATGAGGATGAGTATGCGTATGATGTGGGACTGAGATTGGGTCGACGCCTGCTTGAACATGGTGCCAAAGTTTATATTGTTGTGCGGGACCGAAATGATGGTATTCGGGATCAGAGTATTCTGGTGGGTGACCGGGATGAATATTATTTTGGCGGCAGCCGGATTTCCAGCAACCCGGTCAGACGCCTTCGTCAACGAGCTCATGTGTTGAATACACTGTACAACAAAAACCGATCCTCGGCCACTCGCCAAACCGCTTTGGTGTTACATCTGGATTCCCGACCCAACACCCAACGCATCGACATTTTTTATTATTTTCAAAAAAACAGTTCTGATAGCAAACGCCTTGCCACATTGTTATACCGCAAAGTCAAGCGCGAGTATGATGAGCACCAGCCGGGCAGAGGGTATAAAGGATTGGTTACCACCAGGAATTTGTATATGCTTCGCGAGTCAAAACCCACTACGGTATATATTGAACTGGGGAATATCAGAAACACACGAGATCAGGATCGATTTGTCGACACCAATAATCGTCAAGCGGTTGCCAATTGGTTATGTGAGGGTCTTTTGGAATATTCCCCTTGAGCGGCCGCTTTGATTTTATCAGGGGTCCCATGCGTAATGGATTTTTGCGTATACCTGCCTATAAAATGTTTGACGTCCCCCGGTACCTGCTGATTAAAAAACAAAAATGATGATACTCAACAACATCCTCCCTGTCTCCATTTGGGTTGAATGAATCGTCAACATTCATTATCTTACCAGATTGTTTTGGATTTTTCGGGCTGCTTGATATGCTTCCCAGGCAGATGATTGTCTGTTTCATAGAATCTGTATTCATAGTCAAGTTGTATTAAAATCCATACAGTAATCTAGTTGAGGAGATCGGTTTGACACAGACACTGGAATACAGAGAATCCTTTCGTATCCGAGCCAATGAGGCCAACTTTCGAGGTCACTTGAATCTTCCTTCGCTGTGCAATTATCTGATCGAAACGGCGAGCAACCATGCCCGTGAACTGTGCTTTGGATATGACGATTTGAGCGATCGCTATCTTTTTTGGGTCCTTTCGCATCTTTCTCTTGACATTTTTGACTATCCCCAGTGGACGGATACGATTGTCGTTAAAACTATCCCCACCGGCATTGATCGCTATTATGCGATGCGAGAGTTTGAATGTTCTACGGAACAAAACGGATGTTTTGCCCGTGCCAGGAGTTCCTGGTTGATACTGGATTCGGAAACCCGTAAGCCTGTGCACATGCCCGCGGATATGCAGGAAATTCTGAACGTCAAACAGATTCGGGCCTTTACTGTAAAGCGGCAACCGTTGCACTCTCCTCTGTATTCTAGTTGGCGACACGTGAGTGTTCTCGATCTCGATTTGAATCAGCATGTCAATAGTGTTCACTATGTGAGATGGCTTTTAGATGCGTTTCCTCTGGAGTTTTTTCAAGGTCATCAATTGAGTCAATTTGCCATCAGTTATCGTGCGGAAGCTCAGTATGGTCAGATTGTTCATTCCGCGGCCGAAGCCATCGAATCCTCGCAAGAGGATTTTAGACATCATATAATAAACGATGACGGTAAACTGTTGATTTCAGCCTGTACGGGATGGAAGGCGATTTAAGGGATCGTCTTCCATCCCATCGATTGAATTGCGAGGAGGCTGTCTTGCATGCCTTAAGGATGTCGTGAAATTCGATGATGAATATTTTTCTCGATGCAGTTGGATGGGATGGCATCCAGCTGGTCTATGTATCACCGATCAGGGCTGCAGGAATCCGACGGGTACAAGTCCAAATACTTCTTTGAATTTGTGGCCTTTAATCATATATTTTTTATTAGATAGAGCGTATAACATCCCGATCAATTCTTAAGGAAGGACCCTTTGATGAAACGATGGTTGATTATTTATAGCCTTTTTTGGGTGTGTGTGATGACTTCTACAAGCCGGGCCGACGACCAGCCCATGATTTCCCGGCGCATTCCAGTGGACAGTGCGGTAAGTCTTGGCACTTTGGACAATGGCCTGAAATATTATATTCGTGAGAATCAAAAGCCTGAAAACCGAACCGTACTTCGTTTGGTTGTCAATGCGGGTTCGGTGTTGGAAGATGAAGATCAACGAGGACTCGCACACTTTGTCGAGCACATGGCATTTAATGGAACCCGGGACTTCGAAAAGCAGGAATTGGTGGATTATCTGGAAAGCATCGGGATGCGATTTGGTCCCGATCTCAATGCCTATACCAGCTTTGACGAAACGGTTTACAAGCTTCAGATGCCATCAGATGATCTGGGTGTGGTACAGACCGGTTTAAACATTTTGAAAAACTGGGCACATCTGATCCGATTCGATCCGGGGGAGATTGAAAAAGAACGTGGTGTGATCATCGAAGAGTGGCGAGTCGGTCGTGGAGCCATGGCGCGAATGCGCGATGAACAGCTTCCGATTCTTTTTCAAAATTCCCGTTATGCGGAACGGTTGCCGATAGGACAAAAGGAAATTATTGAATCGTTTGACTATGATACGATTGAACGGTTTTATCGGGACTGGTATCGTCCGGATCTGATGGCCGTGGTCGCTGTGGGTGATTTTGAAACCGAATGGATGGAAGGAGAAATTCAGCGAATCTTTTCGACCCTTCCATTGCCGGAGACGCGACGTGAACGACGTCTTTACCCGGTCCCGGATCATGATGAGACCCTGTTTGCCATTGCTACGGATCCGGAAGCGACGCGATCCAGCATCTCCATTTATTACAAGAATGAGATCCAACCCGATACCACACTATCCGATTATCGTCGACTGATCGTAGAGCGGTTATACAATTCCATGTTGAATGAACGGGTGTCTGAAATTGTCAAGGAGCCCGACCCGCCGTTTTTGTTTGCATACTCTGCCAAAGGGAGGCTGATTCGTTCCAGAGAGGTCTATTTACTCTCGGCTGCAATTCGTGGAGATGGATTTGAGCGGGGATTGGGGCGGCTGATGACCGAGGTGGAGAGAGTTCGCCGATATGGGTTTACGTCTTCGGAGCTCGAGCGAATGAAAAGCGAGTTTCTTCGAAGTATGGAAAGATCCTATCGAGAACGGAATAAAACCGAGTCCGAGGCCTTTGCCCAAGAATACACACGGCATTTTATTTACAGTGAACCCGTTCCTGGCATCGAATTTGAATACAAGGCCTACCAGATGTTACTGCCTCACATCCAATTGTCAGATGTCAATACGGTGGCACAGCAGTGGACTCACGATGACAACCGGGTTGTTCTCTTGAACGCGCCAGAACAAGAGGATATAGACGTTCCAGATGAGGACGAGTTGTTGTTGGTTTTTGATCGGGTGGATTCGGCAACTATCGAACCGTACCAGGATGCTGTCTCGGATGCGCCGTTGCTTCCCGCGCTTCCGACGGGTGGCGAGATCGTTGATGAGGAGATCTATCCGAACATCGATGTGACCTGCTGGACACTCGACAATGGTATAGAGGTGTTTTTTAAACCCACGGATTTTAAGAACGACCAAGTGCTGTTTACTTCCTATAGTCCGGGAGGGTACTCTCTTGTGAGTACGGAGGATCATATTCCGGCCGTGACTGCTCCTTCGGTGATCAGGGAAAGCGGCATAGGTACGTTTACGGATATCGAGCTGCAGAAAAAGCTGGCCGGCAAAGTTGTCTCCGTGTCTCCCTATATCCATGAGCTGAGCGAAGGTCTTTCCGGACAGGCTTCCCCTGAAGATTTGAAAACGCTTTTTGAACTTGTTTATCTTTATGTTACAGCACCCAGGATGGACAGCACGGCATTTCTCTCCTTTCAATCCCGAATCAAGGGATTTGTTGAAAACAAGAGTTCCGATCCGGAATCTGCATTCCTGGACACCATTCAGGTGACCATGAGTAACTATCATCCACGCAGACGCCCCTGGACACCGGAGCTTGTCGATGAGATGAATCTGCAACGGTCCTTTCGGATCTATCAGGATCGGTTTGCCGATATGGGTGATTTCGCCTTCTTTTTTGTCGGAGCCTTCTTGCCGGATTCTCTGCGTCCTCTCGTAAAAACCTATCTCGGTTCTCTACCTGACCGCCCCGGAGAAGAACGATGGCAGGATATCGGCATCGATCCACCCTCCCGCCGGATCGATAAAGAGTTGAGGCGGGGAATAGAACCAAAGAGCAGAGTTCGGTTTGTGTTTACCGGACCCTTTGACTGGTCTCCGAAGGAAAAACTCGTGTTTGATGCAATGCTTCAGGCCATTCGTATACGGTTCCGTCAGGTTATCCGTGAGGATGTGGGGGGAACATATGGAGTCAGGGTGCGAGGAGCTGTTAACCATTTCCCGGATTCAGAATACAAGATTGAAGTGGATTTTGGCTGCGATCCGAAACGAGTCGGGGAGCTGTCCGAGAAAATCTTGTCGGTGGTGCAAGAGATGTCGGACCAACAGCCCGACTCGGTTTTATTGGAAAAGGTGACCTCGTCATTTCTACGCGAGTATGAGGTCAATCTCGAACAAAACAAATTTTGGCTGCAATCCCTCAAGTCCTATCATTTCCATCAACTGGATATGGACGGTGTGCTTTCTTATCCCGACCGTGTGACCAGCCTTTCCGCTGTGGAGTTACAGCAAGCTGTTCAGACGTATTTTGATACCCAGTCCTATGCACGTTTCGTTCTTTACCCGCAAACGCAATGAGGTTTTTCTATGTTCAGTCTTAACGGTGCACAGAAACGATATCTGAGATCACTCGCCAATCAGAAAAAGCCTGTAGTGAGTATAGGAAAGCAGGGACTCACCGAATCTTTATATGATGCGATTGATCAGGCTCTGGACGACCATGAATTGATCAAAGTAAAATTTCAGGATTTCAAGACCGAGAAAGATGCTTTTATCAAAGAGGTCGCAGAACAGTGTGAATGTGCCTGTGTGGGTAAACTCGGCCACACGGCCTTGTTTTATCGACCCAATCCGGACCTCGAGCAACAACAGATACAATTGCCGAAATCGGACTCGTGAACACTGGAACAAACAGTGGGAGAAACACATGGTCCCCATGATTGAATACCATGATGGATGTTATCATACCCCTGAAAGAAAGATAGGGGTGTTGGCCCAAAGGATGCCTTCTCTGGTTGGATACAGTCAGATCGTCGTGACCGTGGTCAGGGCGAGTCGCGCCGCCAGGAAAAGCCAAATGATTGAAGGACCTTACATTCAGGCCAGTTATGAAATGATCAGGGCATTTGAGTCGGTTGGTGCCCGTTTTCATATCTGTGGATGGCAGCATCTGAAGGAGTTGGAACCTCCCGTTGTATTTATTGCCAATCACATGAGCACGTTGGAGACGTTTGCCCTTCCCTATATTCTCTATTCGTTCAGTGATGTGATCTTTGTGGTGAAGGAGAGTCTGGTGAATTATCCCGTTTTTGGCCGGGTGATGAGAGCTCGCTGGCCAATTGTTGTGACCCGAAAACATCCGAGAACGGATTTCAAGATCGTGATGGAAGAGGGGCTAAAGCGTTTGGCCGCCGGCAAATCGGTGGTTGTTTTTCCGCAGACAACAAGAACCTCTTTTTTTGATGTTACACAATTTAATTCCATCGGTATCAAACTGGCACGACGGGCGCGGGTCCCGGTTGTTCCCATCGCACTCAAGACCGATGCGTGGGCCAATGGGCGGTTGATCAAAGATTTTGGCAGAATTGATCCAAACCGTTCGATTCACTTTCAAGTGGGTATGCCCAGAACCGTGACGGGTGATGGACGCGACACCCATCAGGAGGTTGTGGATTTCATTCGGGATCGGGTTGAAACCTGGACAAAAAATGATTGAGTGAAACGAACGGTATGTCAATACAAAATCGACAACAGGTGCTTGAAAGGGTGTTTGGCCACTCGGCATTCCGTGGACATCAGGAAGCGATTATAAAGCGACTGGTGGATGAACAAAAGCACACCATTGCGATCATGCCCACGGGGTCCGGAAAATCGCTTTGTTATCAAATTCCATCCCTTATGATGCCGGGTGGAACTCTTGTGATCAGTCCCCTTATCGCCCTTATGCATGACCAGGTTTCAGCGCTTTTAAAAAGAAATGTACCGGCAAACTATATCAATTCCACAGTCTCAAGATCTCAGCGGCAAGAACGGCTGCAACGATTCATCGAGGGTCGTCTGAAACTTTTATATGTAACACCTGAGCGATTTCGGAAATCCGAATTTATTGAACCTCTGAAAACCGTGTCCCTTTCTCTCCTGGCTGTTGATGAGGCTCATTGTATTTCAGAATGGGGGCATGATTTTCGACCTGATTATTCCCGCATTGGCGAGTTTAGAGCCGAACTGGGATATCCCCTGACAGTCGCTTTGACCGCCACGGCCACCACAGCGGTGGTAGACGACATGATCGACAAACTCGGCATGGATCATGACCGGGTCAGGGTTTATCATCAGGGCATTGAGCGTCCGAATCTTCGCCTCGAAGCACGGGACACTCTGGATGATGAAGAGAAAATGGAGCATATCTTACACACGATGCAGTCGTACCCCGGTTCGGGTATACTCTATTTTTCCTTGATTCGAACGCTGGAGCGATATTCAAATTTTTTTCGCGATCGCAATATACCGCATGAAGTTTATCACGGCAAACTGAATGGGAAACAGCGTCGAGAGCGGCAGAATCGGTTTATCAGAAATTCCGACGCAGTGGTGTTGGCCACCAATGCCTTTGGGATGGGAATCGACAAGCCGGATATTCGATATGTCATTCACGTGGAATGTCCCGGCTCGATAGAATCGTACTATCAGGAAATCGGTCGGGCGGGAAGAGATGGTAACCCTTCTCTTTGTTTGTTGTTTTTCAATCAGAATGATTTGGCGATTCAGATGGAATTTCTAAAGTGGTCCAATCCGGACGTTCACTTTTTTTCACGCCTGTACGCTTTGTTGTACCAGAACGAGGAACGTGTCAATGCGTTGGGAGAGGACTATCTGAGAGAACAGTTGAATTTCAAAACCAGAGCGGACTTTAGATTGGAAACCGCTCTGGGATTGCTGGAGCGGTATGGCGTGACTGAAGGGTCGCTTGAACAGGGTACTCTTTGCGTAATCGATCCGTTACCCGAGGCTTTGGAGGATGAATCGCGTCTTGAGAAAAAGTTGCTCGATGATCAAAAGAGACTCTATTCAATGGTTCAATATTTTCGAACCGAATCCTGCCGGCGTGTGTTTGTTTCTTCCTATTTTGGGTTTCATGATCAACCACCGTGCCTGAATTGTGATCGATGTGATGAACTTGATCCGGGTGCTTATCCACAGGAGTCTTTACCGTGACACTTGATATGTTTCAGGTCGATGCCTTTACCGACCAATTGTTCAAAGGAAATCCGGCTGCTGTGGTCCCTCTTACGGGGTGGTTGGATGATCGTTTGTTACAGGCCATTGCCATGGAAAATCAGCTCTCGGAGACGGCTTTTTTCGTGCCTTGCGGAGATGCATATGAACTCCGATGGTTCACACCCGTCTCCGAGGTCGACCTGTGCGGGCACGCCACGTTGGCCACTGCGCATGTGCTTTTCAATCATCTTTTTTATTCAGGGGCCCGAATACTATTTCATACACGGTACAGTGGAACACTGACCGTCCGAAACACCGGAAGTGGTCTGGAGATGGAGTTGCCTGCGTGGTCTTCCCAATCTTGCGAACCCTCTAAAGCCCTGATTCAGGGTCTGGGGCAGGTTCCCAAAACCGTTCGGAAAGCGCGCGACTATCTTGCCGTTTTTCCGTCTGAAAACGACATCCGATCCCTCACTCCCGACTTTGAAGCCTTGTCCCGTGTCGATGCCCTTGGCGTGATCGCAACAGCCCCTGGAGAGTCTTGTGATTTCGTATCACGTTTTTTTGCTCCAAAGGAAGGGATCCCTGAAGACCCGGTTACCGGATCCGCACACAGTGTATTGGTTCCCTTTTGGGCTGAACAGACGGGCAAAACGGAATTTCAGGCGCAGCAGCTGTCGGCGAGGGGAGGATTGCTACAGTGTCGACTTTTGGAAGACCGGGTTTTAATAACCGGTAAAGCCGTGCTATATCTTCGCGGCACGATAGAGGTCGCCGGATGATTGTTTCATATCAGTTGGTTTTCGAACTGATTGTGGGAAAATAATTAAAAGTCGGACGGCTGGGAACGTTTGCTTTTCCTGCCGGTCGGTATGTGTATACCGGAAGTGCAAAACGTTCCGTTCTGAAACGAATCCGCAGACATCTTTCCGTGAACAAATCGTGTCACTGGCATATCGACACGCTCACACTCTTATCGACATGCAGATTCAAAGCGATTCGGGTGTCTCATCAAAAAGAGTGTGAATTGAATCAACGAATACCTGGATGGATAATCGCCCCGGGTTTGGGAGCGACCGACTGTCGTCATGGTTGTATCAGTCATCTAAAACTTATTGGGCTTTCCGGTCACCGGACACGTGCCAGATTGGATAATATCCCGCCTGTTTCACAATTTGTTGTCCTTTTGGACTCAAAACCCAGTCCACAAACCTCCGGGTCAACCCATTGGGTTTGTCGATGGTAACCAGATATAGATAACGTGTGATGGGATAGCGGTCTGCGATGACATTTTCTGCAGTGGGTGCGATCGTCGCGATATGCAGATGTTTAATGCCGGTATTATATCCCATTCCACCATATCCGATTGCATATTCATCTTCTGCAATAGCCGCTGCGATACTTCTGGTGGTCGGTAGCGCTCTGGCATTTTCTGCATAGGGATCGCCTCCCAATACGTGTTCCTGGAAATACAAAAAGGTGCCGGAATTTGGGGACCGTATGAGCACATGAATCGGCTTGGGTGGTCCGCCCACCATGCTCCAGTTCTGAAGCTCACCTGTAAAGATGTTTTCGAGTTGTGTTTCCGTCAGATTCTCCACGCTATTGGATGGATGTACATATATACTGAGAGCATCTTTTGCCACCAGATGCGTCATGCCAATGGCTCCATGTTTTTCCGCAAGGCGTCGAGCTTCGGCCGGCCGCAAGGGGCGGGATGCTGTCGCCAGATTGACTGTTTTGTTGACAAGAGCCTCGATTCCTTTTGCGGTTCCCCTCGCATCGGTATATATGGCGATACCAGGGTTTGTTTTCATGAATTCCTGGGCCCAGAGCTGTACCAGCCCCTGCATGGTGGTAGAACCCTGAATTCTCAGGGTGTTCGATTTCTGCCGCCGTACCGGTGAGCAGGAAAGCCATATCAGGAAAAAAATGAAGACAAATGATATGCTGGACACAAACCGGAATCGTTTCATCGCTTTTCCGCCTGGTTCTGAAGTTGAGCGTTGAGAAAGGGACTCCCCGATTTCCACTGAGGACGATCCGGGTGGTCGGCCAGTGTCCAGATCAGAGCTGTGAGAAGACGAGTATGCTGGACTGCGGCTTGAACATTCATGGATTGGCTCAAATCATCAAATGGAGTATGGTATACATTTTTCATCCAGTGGAGTGTTTTGTCAAGAGCCTGGTCCCGTGTCATGTGACGATAATCCAGACCATCCATGGTGAGCAGAGACGGGATACCGGCCTGTGCGAATGCAATCTGATCCGATCGGGCGAAACTTTCGGTCCTCAAGAATTGAGACGGGATGGAGCTAACCTTGAGGTTCAGCCCCGAGGCCACCGCTTCAAGTCGCTTCCCCAGCGTTGAGAGCTCGGATCCGATTCCAACAATATCATTAAACGTATCAAAAAACGCAAGGCCATCGATATTGATCGCGGCTACACTTTTGTAAAGTGGAACAATCGGATGGTCAATATAATAGCGGGATCCCAGAACACCCTGTTCTTCACCGGTAACAAATATAAAGAGTATCGATCTTTGGGGAGGACGATTCTCTTCCGAAACGACGCGAGCCATTTCTAAACATGCAGAGACCCCTGCCGCGTTGTCGAATACGCCGTTGTAGATGGAATCTCCTTTTACCGGTTCGCCTATTCCGAGATGATCATAGTGCGCGGTCACGATAACATATGAATCTTTCATTTCCGGATGCTTGCCGGGAAGGATTCCAATAACATTGCGCCCCCAGAATTCACGTTCACTGAAATTACCTCGAAAGGACAAGCGGGGCATAAGCGGAAAGCTCTTCATAGAGTTGTTGCGGTCCATTTCATAGAGATCTTTGAGTCCCACAGGAGTGCCTTCGAATAACAGATGCGCTCTCTTTGGATTGATAAAAGCACTGAAATGAGAGACCACCGAGTAGGCCAGGGTGATCTCTTCAAAAGAAAAATTTCGTCTGTACTCTCCCCATTTTTTCTCTCCCCGGATTCTCGGATTCGGGATCATGATACTCCCCCGGGCTCCCTGAGCGATGGCAAGACGTTGTTTTGACTCCGCATAATGATAAATGGTTCTCGCCTCGCCTGAAAAATAATCCGGATCGCTGGAGGGCGGTTCTCCTTCAAGATAGACTACCACTTTTCCCTGAACATCTAGGGACTGGTAATCATTGTAATCAAACTCAGGGGCGATGATGCCATATCCAACAAAAACCAGAGGCACCGGACTGGGAATAAAAGTTTGTGCACCGGATTTGTAGAGCAGATAATCCCGGCCCAGAATGAGAGGAATTTTCTTCCCGGGAGGAAAGAGCATGAGTCGGGATGACGACAGCGGTTGACTTGCATGCATTGGAATGTTCTGATAGTAACTGTTTCGATTCCCCATGGCTTTTATACCAAAGGCCTGGAGTCTGGAAGCAATATAATCAGATGCCTTTATTTCGCCTTGTGTGCCTGGAGCTCTTCCCTGCAAAGAATCATGACCAAGCACCAACAGATGCTGTCGGATAGAGTCTCCGTCAATCTTTTTGAGTATGGAGAATGGAGCAGACCTCTGTGTAAATCCAGGCTCTGTCATCCAAAACAATAACAGCAACACGACTGTCACGGTCTTCGCCAAACGATTGCTCCTGTACATCATGTTATCCCGTCGTATTGAATATCGTCCCTGTCCTCCATCAAGATATGACAAATACAAATGGAATCAAGGCTTAATTTTGTATTTGAAACACCCTATTGGATTGCATGTTCCGCTTTACGCTTTCTCATACTTTGCGGATTAATCGATTGGTCCCACCGAAAACCAAACATCTCTGTTCATTTAATCCGGAACTCGTG
>CAYPUH010000016.1:0-28736 GCA_964413725.1 uncultured Cytophagia bacterium | reverse complement strand
TTACATACTTGATCTACAATTATGAGATCTTAGGCAGCGTCTTATGTTTTTATGAGACAGCTATAGGGGGAAGCAAATATTCAGAGTCAACGTGTACAGATTGGTTTTCAGAGGAATAAAAGGACGTACGCAATTTCACGCTATCCCGGGCAGTGAGGCCCCAATTGTCAAGTTTTAGCGTCAAAACCGCGGTGGAATCCCTATCTGACGGCTCTTCCGGTGTCAGGCGAATTCCATTTTCAGGGAGTACCAAATCAGGTTTCTCAGGGAGAGCTATTTTCAAAGCAGGATCACCCAGTAAAGCATATTGATAGATCATATTTTTCACATGGGTTGAGGAACCATACATTTCCCAAAGAGCAATCTTTGCTTTTGTAATGGCATCGCCAATGTAACGAACGCTATCCTGAAGAACAATCGGAAAGAGAGAGTCCAAAAACAAAAAATCTTCGCTTGCATATCCCCACCCCGATGTACCCAAAAATGAAATCGCCCCGCTTTGTCGCTGCCCTACGAATTTCTCTCCAAAACAGTCCTGATTGGGTTCTGCAAACCGGCCGGTATGACAGGTCATGCTGGAGACAAACGGGAGTTGAGATCCATTGTCCAAGTCCTCAATATCGGGATTGTGAAACATGAGATCCCACGTTCGGCTTCCGGCATGACCAATAAAGTTTGTCCATAGCACCCCCTCATTGAGACGATCAAGTATTTCCTGGCGATTTTCACCCTCTTTTTTGTCATTCGTTGTTTTGTTGATCATAAAAGACTGGCCATAAACAGGATCTTTGTCAATATACTTTTCGATAATCAGATTGCTTTGGTGAATAAACTGTCCTTGTTCAAAATCATTGAATCCACCTGTAATAAACAGAAACCGTTTTTTCCATGAACCCGAAGGACTCGACTCATATTGAATTATTTTTTCAATCATTTGCTGTGCCGTCTCAGGATGTTGGGCGGGTAGACGCCCAACAGACAGATCGGGAAGCAAATCAACACTGTCGTCCAGACATGCATACCAGGTATCACTCACAGGATGACCAAAAGACGGAACCCAATCGACAGCATTGCCAATAGTGCGTTTCGGATCCCAACTTGCATCTCCAAGGAAAAGAACGTATCGCGGAGATGGAGGAAGCCAGTTCTTGTATGCATATCGAAGGAAATCTCTTATTACAGACGGTTCGGTGAGGCCATAGTTGAATTCATCATAAATTTGATCTACCGTTACAATTTTACAGCGAAAACTGTTTAGAGTTTCGCGATAACGTGCCAATCGGTTTGCAGCATCCTGAAAACGCTTGTGCGTAATGATAATATAATCAGCTCCAATGGCCTGGTTCCGCAACGCACTGGATGTCACATGTTGCACTCTACAAGGTGTACGTATCCCGGTCGAGTCGAAAACCACAGATGAATCAGAATCGGTCATCCACCCCACAGAAAATGTATTCCCCCCTCTCGGGAAAAACAGCCTTTGAGTGCATTCTGTGAATCCCTTCCCCGCCCGGGTAAGGGATTCAGTAACAGATCCCGGTTCGGCGCCGACTTTACCAATAAAAGCCCATGAATCTCTTGTACCGACTTGTCGAATGAGGTGGCTTCCCAGTCGTTCCCAGGCACGATACGCCTCTTCGTTCATGTTTTGCGATCCCTCATCACGTATTCCCGCACAGACAATTTGACCGGCTGGCAATGTATTCAAAAAGGTTATCAGGCTATCAACGTTCTGTTTTGCAGACCAGGTGTCAAAATTTCGACTGGACTGGATCATTCCGGTTAGCGGATCGAGCACCAATACATTATACCCCCGGGTACCCAGGCAGACGAGGGAATCATCTATAAACATTTGTGTAAAATTTCCATCCAGGTAACCTGCTGAGAGAACACGGACATTTCGGAAATGACCATATCCAGAATATCCGGGCGTTATCGCAGTATTCCGTCCCAGATCCCAAACAACAACAGAAGAGTCGCTAAAGCCATTGACAAAAACGCAATCGCCGCTATCTGTCTCAACAGAAACCCACCCCTTGACCGCACGATGCTGACGTAGATAGCTGAATCGAATCCAGTCCAGATAAAACTGAGACCTTGTGGCGCCGATATCATCTACCGATTCAATACGAAGAACGGAGGACCCGGTTGGTCCAATCAATGTTCGGGAAATCTTTATACAGAACTCCTGTTCCTCTCGGTCGGAGAAATAAACATCTTTGACGAGGTGGTCATTGATAAAAAATCGCACATGATGATCCGGATCTGAAGGCGCAAGTGTGGTACCTCTTAATCGCAGACGAAATTGAACAGAATCGGAAACACTGGAAATAGACGGGAGAACAAATGGAATCCTGTAAGAGCTTCCCAGATTAAAAATCTGCCAGATCCAACCCTCTCCGGGAACATCATGCGTGGTTTGAATATCCGTGTCACTATCGCCTTCATAATAAAGATGGTCTTTTTCCATATGCAGAGTATAAGGGGAAGAAAGAATGACAGACGCTGTATCAAAAGATGTTGATTGGTGTTTGAATCGGGTTGTCTCTTCGGTATTCCATGTGAGCCAGACAACATTGGTATCGTCAACGGCATGATAATAGGATTGATCACCGAACCGTCGATCGGCGATATACCTGATCCTGTCCTGATCAGAGAAGCGATTGTCTTGGGCCTGGATCACAGAGCATGGGATTTGTTTGCCACGGTACCAGGTCTGAAGACGGTGCGGATCGATATCCTCCAGTTCAACACCAGCATTTCGCAATTGTGTACCACTTACCTGGTAGATACCTCTGTCCACATTGTATAGTTTGATCGCTTCGGTAGGTGGGGTCCATTCGTTCCAGCGGATTTGACCATGATGTGCTGCCGACTGTATCGAAGATTCGGGGGCAAGATGAATTACAATTTGGGCATATCTGAGATGCTCATATTGATGAGTGGTCGCACGATATCGCAAAGGCGAAAGCTCTACTCGTAAAAAACGTTTTCCCCGTTGGATACCTTCCCGACAACGATACCACTTTTCGGGCATGTACTCATCATCGGCAAAGTTCAGTTCGCTTGTCTCTTCCGCGCCTGCCCAATCGGGTGTTATGGCGATAGGCTCACAAGACCCTTTTGTGATCACTGTTTCGTGAATTTGGGTGGTAACCTCGACCCCGGACTCCAGGGGAAGCACGTAAGAGATAAAGGGTAATTGAGGCCGTCCCATATCCTGCCGGTGACTCCATCCTGGCGCTCGTGGGAGCGAAAAATTCTCCCCGCTCTGCATGTACACCCAATCGATTTCTGGAGATTGCCATTCCAAAATGATTGTGTGATTGGACTTTTGAAGCAATTGCAGGCCATCATTCCGGGCGCTCACGACGGTAGACCCGATCAAGACAACAAGGATCAACAGGTGATATTTTTTTTTGTTCGTCAATGACTTTATCTATTAAAAAAAAGTGAATATGAACTATTTGTAAAAGAACACTTTTATGACAAAAGAGTTCCATTGCAAGAGATCAATTAATACATTTATTTCAAAGGTACCATTGTCTTTAATTGATCAAACAACTGGATATCCGTGTGGATGGCATGTCCTGTCAGGAAAGCAACCAACCCCAGCAGGAATGATAGACCGATCATCAAAAAAGCAGCCCCGGACTGGCTTAATCCAAGGTAAACCAGTCTGTGATGAATGTGTTCGCGATCGGCGTGAAAGGGGTGAATTCCTCGGCGCAACCGTCGTATGATGGCCAGAACGGTATCGGTGAGAGGAACACCTAATAACAATAGAGGCACCAGCAATGCAATTTTTCCGTGAGTGATGGAGGCCCCTTCCAGGGTCAAACAGGCAAGGATAAATCCCAGGGTTAAACTCCCGGAATCCCCCATGAAAATACTGGCCGGATTGATATTGTATCGTAAAAATCCAAATACCGCTCCCAGTAAAATCAACGAAAAAACAATCACAAGCGGATTCTGAAAAAGTAATGCTATACCGATATTGATAAAAGCAACAACAATAACAATTCCGGAAGCCAATCCATCCAATCCATCCACCAAATTGATCGCATTGGCAACTCCCACAATCCAGAGAACGCTCAGTGGATAGCTCCAGACACCCAGAGCCAGTTCTATGGCGCCCGGCAAAACGATATATTCAATACGCCATCCCATTGAAACCGCCAAAAGACTCGCAAACAACTCGATTAAGAGCTTTAAATTACATGACAAATCATATTTGTCATCCAGACTACCCACCAGAAAAATGAGAAACGCCCCGGAAACAATCCCCCAAAACGGTAAGGAATGAACGCTGACCATCTCCTGGTCGAACAGGAACAAATACACTCCACCCACAAGCCAGGCACAAAAAATGGCTGCGCCTCCCCATTTGGGTATTGTTCCCTCATGAACGGTACGATGGTTGGTTTGCGCAAGAATTTGCCATCGAGAGGCTACTCTTCGCAATAGCGGAGTCAGGAGATACGATATAACCAGTGGTATAAAAAAGTATAAAGAGAATTCTATCATGGGCTGCTTACCATAAGTGGCGATATGAGCAGATGTGCGTTGTTTAGTTCTCAAAGATGCAACAAATTTCGTTCCAGAGAAAATGCATTTGCGTGAAGACTTTATTCAATACGTGTTCCACATCTCATCAAACATAACTGCTTTTTTTATAAAAAACAAACAATAAGAGAAAATACTAAACATTTCCTCATCATCGTTTGTCTTCGCTTCGACACCCTTTACGCAATATGTGTCTAGATGTTTGACGAGTGTTCCACAATTGAACAGGATGGCAACAAATGTTGACCTGTTCTGATGCATACAAATTGTATCTAATCAGGAATAGCATTGACGGTCCAACAGATCGTAATAGAGATCTCTGATATTTTGAACCATCACATCCCTGTGCCAGTCCGAACTGACTTTACCCCTACCCTTTTGTCCCATATTATCTGCATCATTTGGAGAATTGAGAAAATACAGCAGACGATTTTTCAATCCCTCTACATCTTTTAATGCAACAATAAATCCGTTGGAATTATTTTCCACGATTTCTTTTGCTCCTTCGACATCAAATGTAACGATCGGCTTTGCCAATGCCGACGCCTGTACCAGTACACGGGGCAATCCTTCCCAAAGAGAAGTGAGTACAAATACGTCAAATGCACTTATAACCTTTTCAATGTCAGATCGATATCCGGTAAACATCACCTTTTCAGAGATACCATGTGATTTGGCAAACTGCATCAAAAAGTGTTTTTGAGCCCCCTCACCGGCAATAACCAAATAGGTGTTTGGATATTGCTGCAATAGAGGAGAAATTGCTTTAAGGAGATAGATATGACCCTTTCGATCCTCTAATCTTGATACCGAACCAAAAACAAAAGAATACTTGTCGATACCCCATTGATGGCACGTCTGAATTCGATAATTTTGAATGGTCTGTTTTGACAATAAAAAACGGTCCAGGTCAAATCCACTACGAATGACTATATAATCTTTTTTTCTCCCAATCTTTGAGGCGATATATCTATCCCTCAAATCTGTGCCCACCACAATCATTTTATGAGTCACTTTGAAGGCCAATCGTTCCAAAAAAATATATACATTTTTGGCCAAAGGACCAGCAGAGTTGTGAAACGTTGAACCATGTAAGGTGTGAATGATAATACGGCCGCCACATAGATAGGCAGCAAAGCGGCCCAAAATTCCGGCTTTGGCCGTGTGAGTATGAACAATATCATATTTCTTTCGTAGACAAAGGCTCATAATCTTGATAAACGCCAGCAGATCTTTCAGTGGATGTATATTACGAATCAACATACTATTTTTAATTACATTTACACCCGATAGCTCACCGGAGATATCCCAATCCGACTCTGCTCCGATCATCAAATCGATCTCAAATTCTTTCTTTGACAACCCCTTCACGGTAATCATGGTATTTTCATCCGCGCCCCCTTTTATCAAACGCGTAATGATATGCAAAACTTTAACTTTTCGGGTCAAATCACTCTGTCCTTACAGGTCTGACTTTATCACAGGAATTGCTTCTGAAAATATCCAGCAGCGACCATCCCAAACGACAATACAATTAACGCCACAAGAACTGCCAGACGGCCTAGAATTTCATACAATTGATGTCAATACATGTGCTGTGTCTTGAATCAAATTCGGATAGAGAACCGATCAAGAAAATGGTGACAATTTCATGTATAGCATCATTAGCGAGGAACTTGTACGCTTTGAATCAAATTTTTCTGTTACCGTTCGAAGACCATTTTCAACGATTCGTTTTCTCAACGATCGGTCTTGCTTTAATTCCTCAACAGCATGATAGAGTTCAACGGCACTTCCACTGGAAAACAAAAGTCCGTTAAAACGATGTTCAATGACTTCGCGTATGCCTCCCACATTAGAGGCGATGATCGGAATGCCTACCGCCAAAGCTTCCAACAACACCAATCCCAACCCCTCTTCACGCGAAGGGAGTACAAACACATCGAGATCTTTAAAGTAAGAGACAACTGCCTCCGTTGTCGGTTGAATATATTCGGTTTTTATCAAAGAATCGGTTATTGGTTTAGCCTTCTGGGTACCCAGTGAGAATTCAACCATCGGGTCATCACGAAACAAAAAAGCACAGTCATGATAAATATCATACCCTTTTCTGGGGTCGTCTCTAATAAAGGTTCCTATAATGATACGATTCTTTTAGCTCCAGGTTACAAGGAAAGTGGGTCTGAACTTGAACCTCTCCAGGTCCCTACCGTTATAGATCACTATTGACTTTTTTGCGAGTCTGGGGCTCGTCTGCATTATCGCGCACCGTACAGCGTCCGAGACACAGACAAGCATGCGATTCAATACTGAGTAGAGTCGGGCCGCATACCGGTAGTATAATGGCCGGGTTACCCACGTAGATGTATTGTGTTCTGTAGATATTACGGATTCGATACCAGCCATCCTGGCTGCTATCGTTCCCCATAAATTTGCCAGGCACAAATGAGTATGTACAACATCAATCCGGTTTTGTTTAAGACACTTGTAAAGGGGCAAAATACATCGAAAATCCCCCAGGAATAAAGGAGAAAAATCATAAAGTTTTGCGCCGGCTTTCAACAATTCATCCCTCAAATAGGAAGAGGGGCTATAATTTAAATTATAGACATATACATCAAGTAAACTAAAATTCAGATATTTTAAGACATTGACCAACAATCGTTGCGCACCACCGACATCCAGATCATTAATAACATACATAATTCGAAGTTTTCGAATGGGACGATTATGTATCGCAACCGAGTCCTTGGCGACAGGATGTTGTTTTTTGTGCATAAACATACACAGCTCCACAGACCATTTCCAGATGAGGGGCCCTTTTAAGAAACCAATCCAGGTACTTGATCCAAAATGTAGACCAGCCAAAAACAAACTCGGCGATCTGACGACTCGTCTTCCGTTTAAACATCACCAGGGGCCCCTTACGGAGCAACCAAGCAAGCACCGAAAAAGGCCCAGAACTCGCTCCCGACTGAATGATTGTAAAATCTGACAAAACATTGACTATTCCGTCCAATGTATAGCGGCGATAGTCAGAAAAATGCTTGTCTGTGTGTACCGTTTGCAGAAATGGCACCTCGATATAGGCATGCCCTCCAACCTTCAGACCACGGAAAACTTGTCGCAAAATTTTTCCAGGATCTCTGACGTGCTCCAGTAAGGCACTGCATATAATCAGGTCTATGGACTCGGTAACAAAGGGGAGATGCTCTGCTCTGGCCACAACATCTATTTTGGGATCAAAGATAATATCAATATTTATACAGGAATTCTCTAGTCTCCGACGGCCTGATCCTAAATCAATAATCCGAAGGTCCCTTTGCCCGGCGTCGGCAACCAATCTCCTGACTTGTTTTGAGTGATAATTGAAGGAAGGACTCGGAGGTTTTAACTTTTGAAATAAAAACAGCATCGATTATCGCTCCAGCCGATGTTTGGGATAGAAAAAACGTTTTAACAACTCTTTTAGAGCCACAGAATAACTTTTGAGCCTCTCCCTATTGTCAGCGTCATGAAAACTGAACGGGAAAATACAAATTATTTTCACCAAAGAAGATATTATAAACGACAACCCCAGTATATGAGCATAGCGATTACCATAGTGCTTTTTGAAAAAATTCATCTTAGAGATATACCCAGATATGACCGCTGTACTTCTCGTTTTTTTTGAACTTTGGCCCTCAAAATGGACGATCTCGGAAAAAGGGTAATAGATGACATCAAAATGTAACGCCCTTGCTCTGGCACACAGATCCACATCCTCGGCATACATGATTAATGTCTCATCAAACCCCTGCAACCTTTTTAAAAGATCTGTTTTGATCATCAGACACGCACCCGAGACCCAGTCCACCTTCTTGACCTCTTTATGATTCCAGTCAATATATCGATACCCATGAAAGAATACAGGCAACACTTTGGGTAAAGAAAAGACCTCGAGAATGGTTTTTGCCAGAGTAGGGAATTCACCACATGACAATTGTAATTCTCCGGAACTGAAAACAATCCTGGGACTACAAATTCCAATTGTCTTGTCCGCTTTAAGATAGTCTATCATCAATTTTAGAGAATGTTTTTTAACCAAACGTGTATCTGGGTTTAGAAACAGGACAAATTCTCCATTGACATCTGGAATGACCTGGTTGTTCGCTCTTCCATACCCCCGATTGTTGCTGTTAGCTATTATATGCAATTGACGTCGTCCTGCAAACGTTTCTTTCAACACATCTACAGTATTGTCTGCAGAATCATTGTCGACAACCCAAATCTCGAAATCCAGGTCGGGTTCGGTGTCATAAATGGATTGAATACAGTCGACAACAAAATCCACAACATTAAAACTGACGATAACGATAGATAGTTCTCTAATCGTTTTCATGATCTACTCGTAGAAATGACAGGGTTAATCCGATTATCAAAGCGAAAATAAATCTAAAATGGCCCGCAACGTATCCGACTGAAATTGCTAAAACATAACTCAAAAGAAGAAAACGCAGGGCTGTTAAATATTTATGTTTGAATCGTCCCAGCTTTCGCTCATGAGCCCGTTTTTGAATCCATAAAAGAGAAATCAAGATTGTGATAAAAGCAAAAAAACCAAAAAGTCCCTCTTCGGCCAGAAGCTGCAGAAAAAAATTATGTGGAGTCAGTGTTGAAACAACGGTTGTCTTGATCGACCCCATCATTCCGCTAGCCAGAATATATCCTGAAAAATTGAGTGCACCGATTCCAAAAATGGGACTGGACTTGAATGCCTTCCAAGATATTTTCAACAGCCCCATTCTTTCTACATTACTGGCACTGGTCAGATCCATACCGGCAGCCAGTTTCCAATACACCAATTCCAACAGTGTAGGGAAAAGGGTCAATATCAATACAGTCGCGCCCAAGGGCACTATCAAAGCCAACAGACGATTCTTTTGATACATCCTGAACATGATATAAAAAAAAGCAGGAAAAGCGGCAATCCATGCCCCGCGTGACAACGAAAAGATCAGAGCAATCAAACATAAAAAGGCGAGACATTTGTAAACGACTCCCTTTTCAAAAATAAACGGAATTAAAAGTACGAGTGCAAACAGTGGTTCGTACCCCGAAAAAATCCGGTACTGTTCAATGGATTCTGTGCCCAACCCAATAGAAATAAAAGTCAAAAGAGGAAATCCGAAACAGGCTAAAAAAAGGAGCCAATACAGCCGTTTAAAAGTCGCGACGCCAGTCAACAGAAAAACAAGCACAGAAAGGAAAAAGACCTCGGACCATTTTAAAAAGGATTTTAAAACAATATTACTGTTTTCAGCAAATAATCCGGACAGTAAAATACTGGACAAGAACCAGACCGCTGCAACAAGGTAAAGAACCATGAGGTGAGGTTCATAAAGCCTTATACTCGCGCCTTGCCTGGCAAACTGGTATAGCAGTATGACCATACAGACAACAAGGAATGGGAGTTCAAAAACATGAAAGGTAACATTATTAATGACGACGGTCATAATTCTTGTTTCTTTAGATATACAAGGTATCGATATGTCAGTATATTTCTAAAAAGCGAAAGGGTGATGCCGTTCAGAAATCTCGTTTCAGGGCCCATGCAATAATGTAGTCTTTTAATTTTTAGACCGCTTCTGGAAACCATATCCCGAATGGTATGCAATGTAAAAAAGCGTATATGAGTCCGATCCAAAATACCGGCCTCGGTATACTCCCATCTGTTCAATGCTATTTTCAACACAGCACGCCAATGTTGAATATTGGGAATACTTAAAACAATCATCCCATTTTGCGAGCATGAACGCTTTACGTGTGTCAATACCGTCCATGGATCATACAAATGTTCAATAACATCCAAAAAAAGAATCAAATCGAATGTATTCTCCGGTAGTTGCAGATCATGACTCTCGATCGATTGTTCATAGACCCGATCCAGATTTTCTCTTGCTTTGACTGCAGCTTTATGATTGACCTCGACTCCGGCACTGTATTCTGCATTAAATAATTGTTTCAGATAAGCTGTCGTAGCCCCTGTACCACAACCCACATCAAGTATTGCTGCAGGTTTGAAATCAGATGGTAGCTTGGGGAGGATATCCGTTCGGGTGTAACTGTAATAGTCATGCGGAACAGAGTGCTGTTGATCCGAACCAATACTATGGGGGCGTTTATTCATAAGATTCAATCCGTTTTAACCAATCCAGCATTATTGCAATGAAACGGCAAATTGGACATACACCAGCAACTCAATGTAAAACACCGAATCATCGCTAGAACACAGGCATACCAAACTCGTGCCATCAAACGTTGCAGCGTATGTTGGTAGCCCGATCTCTATTTCTACATTTCAAACCAAACCCCTTAGAATCAAAGCTGGTTTTCTCTGTTGTAATAAATATATAAATACCTTCAAAGATACCAATTTACCTTTGAACAGGGAAAAGGATTTTAAGAAATACTTGCCCAGCAATACAGTTCTTAAAAGCAGGACAAATCCCGCAGGATAATATTTTTTTGTATAATCAAGAATGCTGGCATAATATAAATATAAAATCTTGTCCATATACCTCTTTTCACTCGTGCCACAACCATGTGCACGGTGTATAACCTGAACCCTGTGAGCATGATAGAACGTTCCCCCTTGAAGTTGCACTCTTTTGGCAAATTCGAAATCATTCCAGAATAGTGGAAAGCTCTCATCAAACAAAGAATCCTTGATTCCAATTCTCAATAGACGTTCCCTGTCCAGCAATAAAGCAGCAGCGGCAGGGGCCTCGAGGTAGAAATCCTCCTGCCAATCGACGGATAACAGCTTTTCATCCTGTACGAATTTGAAGCGATTAAACAGAGTGTTGGGTAACAATTGATTCAACAAAATCGTTTTATATGAAAACAGATTAAAACCATATCGCTGCAAATCGCCATTGGGATATACAAGAGAGGGACAAATACCCACAATTCCGGGATCCAGACAAAAAAAATCGATCAAACGCCTCAACTCCGAAGAAGGCTGACAATCCGGATTGATCAGAAAAACATAGCGGCTTGCAGCAGTACGATAACAAATATTGCACGCCCTGGCAAATCCTACATTCCAGCCCCAATCCATCACTGTAACATTTTTTGCTCGTATGTCCACAGGATCGGTATCGGGAGAATTGTCGAATACGAGGATTTCGCTTTCCGGATATTGGGATGCCAAATTTTTTACAAGACGATGAACATGATCGGAACTATGAAAATTCACCGTTATGAAGGAAAATCCTATCATCGCGACAACCAAACTGCCACAGCATGTTTGATTTCAAACCGATTGTATATACCAAAGGTTGTCAGGTAAAAAAGCATAAAGATCCCCACTTGTATCAGCGAGGGTACGGCCACCCACAGAGCGATTGATATACAGGCAGCAAAAATCAGTGAATTGTTCAGGATGGAAATAATCAGGCCCTTTAACGGCCAATTCTTTGAAAACAAATAGAAACTGATCAAAAGCAGCACACAATTCCCCAGTATAGTGGCAGCTGCAGCACCGATATAACTATATTCAGGTATTAAAATTAAATTAAAAAAGATATTTGTAACCACTGCAATGGAGACGACCAGAGTATACTCTTTATGTTTGTTGCCATAAAGCAGGGGCCCGGAAAATATGGTACTCAAATATAAAATGAAACCAGAGACAGCCAATAAAATCAGTATACGACTTGCATTTCGAAACGCTTCGCCATAAATAAAAAGAATCAGTTCCTTACTCAGCAAAATCGTGGTTCCAAAACACAAAGAGGCTACACCGACCAACATGATGGCAAAGTACTTCATCGTGATACCAAATTGTGCTGTATTGACTTCCCGGGCAAAACTGGGAGAAAAAGCGGTTTGTATTAGACTGCCCACACCGATAAAAAGAAAAATAATCTTGTACGCTGCATTGTACCATCCTATGACATTTGCTGGATGCCAGAACGCCAGCATAAGTGTATCAAATGAATAATATACCTTTATCAGCACAACAGACAATGCCATTACAACCGAAGTCCGCAAAAAACCAAGCCATATTGCAGGTTTAATATAACGAATCAGGTTGCCGGGCAGCTTGTATATATACCATATGCTGGCTATCCCGATCACATATGATATCATACGGTAATAGGGTGATTCCCAATACTCTCCGGCACTTTTGACAAACAAAAAAATCATTAAAAGATAGGAGAGATGATGAAGGAAACGAAACAGCGAGATCCCCAGCATTTTTTCCCGACCCTGGAATACGAAATCGATATGGAAAATATTGGGCAAGAGCCATAGAGAAATCCCCACATACAAAAACAATTTCGTTCCTTTGAGGTCTATAATCCATATAACACTGAAAAAAATGGCTAAAACAAAAAGGGTCAACACAATTCTTAACGCAATGACATTGGCCAGGACAAGTTTCAGACGAGAAAGGGATTTAGCAATTTCTCGACTCCCAAAAATCGACAGCCCCAAATCCTGTGCTATCATCATGTACAAGGCAATTGTCTGAGCGAGGACAACGTATCCATAATACTCATCTCCCAACCGTCGTGCCAAAAGAATCGTAGTCAGAAGACCCAGGACACTTGCCAGGGCTTCACCCGTAAAAAGAGAAAAAATGTTAGCACCAATTTTCCGAATTCTATTCATATGACCAGACTGTCTCGTAGAGGATAATCAATACAATGGCAAGTTGTTCAAAGACCCGACACTCGTTTTTGAGATCTCTGGCAGTGACCCAGGGTTCATTTAATGGTTGAGGGTTATTTGGAAAACGATATCGGTATGCTCAACCGGAGCCAAAGTCTTGTGACTCTGCCCCCATAGATAACAAATCTTGGCAGCGAGCGTGGCGTGTCGCATCAGTGTATAACTCAGGGAAAGCGATAAAGTCTGAACGGATTCCAGGCGCCCCTCTAAAAAGGGAATGGTTTCATTATCGTACCGACTGTCATGTGCCGCAAATAAATCCCCCCCCACATTCTGCCCCGGTAGATTAAATCCCTTTCTGATCCGCTGGTATTCCAGGACACTTTTCATACGAAACATTAAATCATAGGATAATTGGGCGGTTAAAGACTCGTGATTGGGGCCCAGTTTGTGTCCGAGCGGACCTGAAAAATGCGAATACGAAAGAATACTGTCCTTGTGAGTATAGGTAAAGGGCCGTACATAAGAATATTCGACTCGCAAATTTGCATTTGGCAATCCACCTACGTCTGCAATATCGGTTCCAACCAAATAAGCGTATTTGTTACCATAATAATTCGTACCCAATTTCGATGTTTTTAAATCATCAACGAGGAATTCTGCAAATAATTTGTAGCCTGCAATAGGTCTCAATTCAAAATCCATCCCGATCAATGCATTATCCCGATCCCCCAGATAATGCTCAGACGATCTTAAAAAGACAACCGGGTTCAAATACTGTGGTTCAAAATTCCGCCGTCGGAGCACAACACTTTCATGCACACCCAGACGTAAAAAAGACAAAGGAGCCCATTCCAATCGATGAGCAACACACAGCTTGGTAGTGGGGTTTCCATAAAAATAATCGTCGTGATAATGTTTCATCCACGCAATCATTGAGGTAAACCGCAATCTGGATAAAGATATCCCCATTTTTAAAAAATCATATGAAGTGACATTTTGATCGGAAAGAAACAATTGATAACGTTCTCCGACCCCCCATCTGTTGAGATCTTTTCCGAAAAGGAGCGAAAAAAAAGTATAGTCAAACTGTATTATAGCTCGGTTTTCGTCATGATAGATATGATCCCCAAAGCCCCGAACAAAACCTACGCCGGGATAGGAATAGTTTCTCTGATTCGGATAAGAATCATTGCCCCACTCTTTGGTGTCCCGCACATCGGTACTAAAACCAAAATGTTCACCAATAGATCCCCAGATTCGAAATCCATTGGTGTTTTGAAAAACATTCTTGAGTGAGGTCAGTGTATCTGCCTGAATATACCGCCGTTCTCTGTAAAAAATGGGGTCGAAATGAAGGGTAAGAGCACCCTCGGAGAAGGAAAAAAAATTGCGACCATTGGCATATATATCATCCGGAATCCACCGATCGATCCATTTGTGTCGAACCAGCGTTTGCCATCTGGATGGATTGGAAGAGGTTCTGTCTTCAAATTCTTCAAAAAATTCTGATACATAATACTCGAGATATCTGAGATCAATAGATGAAAAATGGCCGACCGAGTCCTGGCTCTGTTTGATCAATTCATTTAGGACCACACCAATCTGCCGGCGGGTAAGTGGAAGAGTATCATCCAGAACAAAAGGTAGTATCTTTTGGGTTTCCATACGATCGATAAAATCATATACAGGATGATGAACAGGAACAGGTATTGTCCCGGCATAGGAAAAAGAACATATACTCATAAAGAGTGTCAATGTCAGCAATTGCTTCACAGACGTCTCCAACAAGGGTTATCCGGATCGGCTAAAGTATTGAACTCCCAACAATTTGCTGATAATCTCATCACGTAAACGGCGAGATCCTCTGGTGGATTAGACGATGTAAAACCATAAAGATATTATCGCTATTCTATCGACAACAGAACCCGGAAATTAACCAGGCCTTACAGCTGTTCGAGGATCCGCTCACTGGCATGACCATCACCATAGTGATCGGACTGTTTTGATGGGGGATCGAATGACTGGATGGCGGTGCGGATACGGTCCGGATCACTGCCGACCAACACATTCCAACCATCCTCCACGGTTTCGACCCACTCGGTCTCATCGCGCAGCGTGATGCACGGGACGCGATAAAAATAGGCCTCCTTTTGTACACCGCCAGAATCGGAGACAATTTTATATGCATTTTTCTCCAGCGAAATCATATCCAGATACCCTGCCGGTTCGATTATACGAACGGTGGAAGCGTTCTCCAGCAGATGCAAAAGACCATACTGTTTAAGATAGTGACGTGTGCGCGGATGCAGAGGAAACACCACCCGGCTTCCGCTCTGGATCAGTGCGTCCACAATCCCGCCGAGTCGTTTCCGATCATCAGTATTGTGGGCGCGGTGGCAGGTCACCAGAATGTACTGTTTGGGATCCAATCCAAGGGAGGTCAGAATATTGCTTTTCTCGTCGGCCAGAGCTGAAAAAAAATGTGCTGCATCGAGCATCACATCACCGGTCAGATAAACACCGGATGTAATACCCTCGCCTTTGAGATGCCGGACCGCCGTGCGGGTGGGACAAAACAGCAGGTCCGAGATCCGGTCCGTACAGATCCGATTGATCTCTTCCGGCATCTGTCGGTTAAAACTTCGCAGTCCCGCCTCCACATGTGCGACCGGAATATCCAGCTTGGCTGCCGCCAGGGCGCCGGCAAGGGTGGAATTGGTATCCCCATACACCAGGACATAGTCAGGTGATTCTGTGGTCAACACCTCTTCGATTTTAATCAGCATCAGTCCCGTCTGCATGCCGTGGGAGCCGGACCGTACATCCAGATTCAAATCCGGTCTGGGAATCTGCATCTCTTCAAAAAACAACTGCGACATGTTCCGGTCATAATGCTGTCCGGTATGAATCAACACCTCATGGTATTTTCGACGCAGGGCTCGGGACACCGGCGCCGCTTTGATGAATTGAGGTCGGGCACCGACAATGGTCACGATTCGTTTCATTCCGTATCTCTCCGATCCTTTCGGGTCTTCTCGTAATCTAGTCCCACCCCTGATTGTCCAGCAATTGCTCCTCAGGCACGTCACGGAAATATCGGGCAGGGGCCCCGACCACAATCGTGCCATCCGCGACATCGTTGGTCACAACCGCACCGGCTGCAACCACAGCATCCTTGCCGATGACCTTGCCCGGCAAAATAATCGCGTGTCCCCCAATGCGTCCCCCCCGTTTGACTGTCACCCCCTTGAAATGTTTAAATCGCTCCTGTGTTCGTCCCAAAAAATTATCATTGGTGGTATGTACACCCGGGGCGATAAAACAATAATCCTCGATCTCTGAATAGGCCGTTATGTAACAATTGGTCTCCAGTTTGCACTTTGTCCCGATGGTGGTAAAATTCTCCACCGTCACATTGCGCCCGATAATGGTAAATGCCCCGACACGAACATTCTCGCGAACCGCAGCTCCATCCGCCACCAAAATATTGTTGGCCAATTCGCTTCCCCGATAGATCACCACCTGAGCTCCAAACAAACAGCCATCTCCTATTTTTGCCGGCGGGAGTCGATCTTTGTCCTTGAAAATCGACCGTTTGGCCCGCAGAGGCTCCTTTCCCACCACTGTAAAATCATCGATACGAACGTCATTGCCAATCTCGCTTCCCTCACGAATGACCACATGATGACCAATCTGACAACCGGTTCCGATGGTGACATTGTCTTCAACAACAGAATAGGCCCCGATCTGTGTTTGTTCTCCAATCACAGCAGAATCTGATATGTGAGTATCAGGCATAGCTGTCCTTTCGTTTTCATGGTTTACCATCGTATCTCTTTGCAATCGATCTGTTCCGCCCGGTGTTTCTGAACCGGTATGAAACCGTATGAGGGGTCAAGTATCCGGGTATAATGGGTAGACCCGATGGGATCGCGTTGGCAGCGATCGATATCCGTGCAGACAACAACCTGAACACATCACATTAACGCTGTCTGAAAAGACGTTGTTTCAGTGATGCCAGTCGATCTCTAAAGACACGTATATCGTTCGAAAAATAGGAAGCGATTTGGTTCCAGCGCGCCTTTTCGCCCGGACGCTCATCCAGTCGGGAACGATACTCCAGTCCAAACGCCCACAACACGCTCAACACAAAGCTGAGCAAGGCAAAAATCGTCACCAGCATTTTTTTGTTTGGGGATGTCGGCACCGGAGGGGGCATGGCCGGATCCAGAACCTGTACGGTGGGGGTATTGCGAGCCTCCTCGATTTTGGCCTGATAGTATTGTTGATTCAGTAACGTCCAAACCGTTTCCTGAACAGACACCTCACGCATCAGCACAGCCAGCTGCACACCAATGGTCGGTACATCGGTAATCGCGAGAAAGACATCCCCCGTGTCCCCGGCAGCAATCTGTTCCCCGTATTGCATCTCACGATATCGCTTTTTCAGCTGTTCCAGTTTTCGCTGCGCCTGAACCACCAGGGGATTCTCCGGTTTCATGGTCTGCCGCATCACACCCAGCTGGATCTCCTGAGCCAGAATCTGCCCCTTCAGCTCACCAGCTTGGTCGATCGACGCTTTGGTTTGATCTTCCAGCGATACCGTTTTGTGTTTTTGCTGAAATGCGGCCAACCGTTTGGTTGCCTGGCGTAGTTTGTCTTCTGTTTCCTCGAGCTGACTCTCGAGATAAATACGGGAATTCTTGGCTCTGGACACACTCTTTTGTTGATTGACGGTATCCAACTCTTTCACAAACGCATTGGCAATATCGGCAGCCAATTGTGGATCGGGCCATTTAACCGTCACGGAAAGAATGCCCTGCTCCGAGAGAGGAAACCGCACCCGTTCCCCCAGTCGTAAACGCCCCAGCTCAACCGAGAAAGCTCCAAGAAGACGATAAAGTTGTATGGAATCGCCTTTCGCCACAAATGAACGGCGCAACACCCGCTCCTGGACGGAACGACTTTTCAACATCTCAATCAGCAAATCGGTGGTAGAGGTGGAAGCCTTGACAGAAAAACCCGGTACAGGCATATCGGACAACATCTGTTGCATCAGTGGATTTTCCCGCTCCTGAGGCGGCATGAGGGTGACGACAGCGGTATACTGTTTGGGTAGGAAAAGGGTGACCAGAGCAACCATCCCGACCGTAATGACAACGTTGCGCACGATCATCCAGCGATGGCGCAACAGGACATCGAGACTGTCCAGAACGTGTATCTCTTTGTGCTTTTCAGAGGGTTGCGTATTCATCTTTCTGTTGCCGTTCGGATGACAAGATAGACAGTGGCGATTTGGGATAGAGTTACCATCACATCCTGAAAGCGATCCCAAAACCCCTCATCCTTTTTTCTCGGAACCCAGATGCGGTCACCAGGAGAAAAGGAACGGACATCTTCATCATCCAAGGTCTCTCCACTTGATTTAATCACTTTGGTTCGATCGGGATCCGCGTCCCACGCAAATCCACCCGCTTTGCGAACGTAATAGTCAAAATCCGCTCCGGGTTGAAAAATGATCCCGCCGGGGCGGGACACACGACCGGACACCATCACCAGGTTGGGGCGCGTGGGAACCAGGATACGATCTTTGTTTTTTAGAATAATATCCTCAGAGCGGTCGTTGTGGTTGATCAGACGATCAAAATTGACCACCACCTCACGCACATTCCGGGTGTTCTGCTTCATGACAAAATATTCATACTCGGTATCGCTCATCTGCTCCCGGGTCATCGTCTGAAGACGCTCATACTCTTTATCTTCCACAGCCGGCGTCTGTTGCCGGATCAGTTTGGCCTCGGTCACCAGAGCCTGGTCTGTAAATCCACCAGCGTCGCGAATCACCGCACTCAGTCGTGTTGAATCCCTGATAATAGAATATTTTCCGGGAAAGTGAACCTCTCCCTCGATATCCACCAATGGTCCCACTTGCCATTCAGGAATGGCGCGAATAAAAACCTGATCATCGGGTTCCAGCTCAACAACCTTGCCAGGGTTGTCATTTCTCAATATTTGATTCAGATCGACCACCTGTCGTTGTCCCGGTTGCAGGGGGTCGACCTTGACCACCTCAGCTTCCAGCAGATACGCCTTGCGTGTCAGGTATCCAGCTTCCAGTATCAAATCGCGGAGGCTGAGGTCATGAGCGAACGGATACCGTCCTGGACGTTTGACCTGGCCATAGATGGCCACCGAATCATGCTGGACCAAATCTCGTTTGGAATAGACAGTGACCACGTCCTCTTTATGAAGAAACAGCGTATCGCCCTCACTCTGTCCATTGACAAACAGGACGCGCTGTTCGCCATTGGGCAGTGAACGACGAATCTGTATGTCCTCGAGGTAAGCCTGTCCCGTATACCCGCCGGCCATTGTCACAAACGCATTCAGTGTTTCCCGCCGATCGGGTACCAACTCATAAATAGCTTCTTGTCGTATCTCGCCCTTTAACGTGACAGATGCCTGGCGAACGGGAACGAAGATCTGGTCTCCACTTTGCAACAGTTGATGATGATGAGTGGCAGGACGAAGAAGAAAAGGATAGAGATCGATCCGTGCAACAACCTGCCCGTCTCGTATCAATTGAATATCACGCAGGGAACCATTAGAGGAAACCCCTCCGGCCATGAGTATGGCATCCAGGACCGCCCCCAAAGCATTCAGTCCATAATATCCCGGTGCCTCAACCTGGCCGGTCACCCCCACGCGAATGGTTTTTGGCGCAATCAGCATCAACTCCAGCTGATAATCACTGTAAAATCGTTTCATCTCGTTGTCCAGTCGGGTCCTGAACATGGCAAGAGAGAGGCCATTGACCCGGAAAATCCCGACTGTGGGCACATACACCTTGCCATCGGCACCGACCGTCACCTCAAATTGTTCGTTCGCCTTGCCCCCGAGCACAAGACCCAGTCGGTCTCCCGGACCGAGTTGATATTCATCAGGCAGATGAACACCCGTCAACCCGGAATCCATGATCTCACGATTCTGAAACATCTCATAGCCAAATCGCTGGGGTCCGCTATCGGACAGCTCCGGGCGGCCTGTTGAGGTGCTTTCTGAAATGTCGCCGGTTGTTGTTCGTGTCAATGGCTGTTCAACGGCGGCTTCCTGCGCAAACACCAAAATCGGAACAAGTAACAATCCGCCGAGCCATTTGAGACGCGTTGTCCTGATTGTCTTCACCGCATGCCCCCGGATTCTGTGACAACAAAATCCAAGTCAAATGATTCCATGCATTCAATTCTTTTTAGGAAATCGGCCCTTTTCACCTGGCAGTGAATTACCTCAGGATGCTCTGGGGGAATTCACTGCTTTTTTACCAAAGACGGAATAACCTGGCAAACCGATTACAAGTTTGAAATTATTACAGTTGTCGAAATATAACATTTCAATGTCTAGAAATCAATACCTGAATATCTATCCCCGGTAGATTATTAAAAAGGGGATGCCGTTTCAGACATCCCCGATGAATCCACAAAACCTCCTCAACATCACTCTATTTGACCAGCAACATTTTCTTTGTGAGGATGATTTGATTTTCCTTTACCGGCAGATTGTTGCGTTCGGTTTGTTCCCATGCTTCCAGACGGTAGAAATACATTCCCGCTGCCACCGGGACTCCTTCCTGATTCCGTCCATCCCATATCGCCAGATGTTGGCCCGCGGTCAAATGCGTATTATACACAGTCTGTACGGTTTGCCCCAGTATGTTATAGATCAACAACTTAACCTCCATGTCATAGGGGAGCTCAAAGCCAATAGATGTTTGAGGATTAAAGGGATTGGGGTAATTGTCATGCAACATGACGGTCTCGGGGATCACACCTCCCTTGCCAAAGGCGTCATCGAGTTTACTGCGGTCAGAGAGCTGCGAAAAATCAGGCTCCTGAATCAAAACGAGATACATACTCTGAGCGGCCACAGAACCGGAAGCCTGATTACCGCCCAACAAAACCGTACCGTATTCGAAAAAGCCTTGCCACACATCCAGCATGCGTGCGTTGTCGCTCACGCCGATCTGATAACCGGTTTTGCTAAAACGGGCCTCGAGCCAATTGGGCACAGAGGTCGCACGAGAATCGAATGCAATATAAACAAAGGCCGGCTGGCTGAGCTTGAGGGCCATATATCGGGAAACAGTACTCATGCGATCATTGTTTGATGTCATCAGCATCCGCACCCGTTTCAATTCATTCGGTGCGCTGGTGATGACATAGTTCCGGTCAATATAGTAATGTTTACCCACATCCAGATAACTCAGACTCGTTTCAACGCCTCCTTCAACCGATACCTGCAGATTGGGAAGGTATGTATAGGCAAAAGAGGAAGAAGAGGTCTCCAGCTGATAGCGACGATCGCGACTGAAAATCTTGGACGACTGGATCGTATAGGCGACACCTGGCTGATGTCTTGACGTCTCGAGAACCACCTTGGTGCCGCTCAGACCCACCTCTGCTGAAAGAACCACCACACCATTGCTGATCAAATAATTCTGCCGGTTTTCTGCCGAAAGACGATCAACCATCCGGCTAAAGGTCACTTCCAGTGCCATATCACCCAGCATTCGGACCTTACTGATCGTGGGTGCCGAGATGTCTTGTTGACCATACATATAGAAAAACGGTGTTCCCGGAGCGATGGTTTGTGACGGATTATCCTTTAATCCCACTCCCTGCACGAGAATCACATAAATGCGTGACGGCACGTGAGCAGATGTGGTTAAAACCACCGCCTGACCAGTTGAATCAAGCTGAGCGCCATAAACATCGACGCCGGTTTGTATCTGGTAATGGGTGGCAGTTTGTGCCGAGGCAGGATCAACGGGCTGGTCAAAAGAGATGCGAATCTGTTCTGCATCTAGAGATTGTACTCCCGTAATCCTGGGGCCGTTTTCAACAGAAAATGAACCATAGACAAATGTATACGCCGCATTGCCGACAATGCTGTTGCCGACACGGTCTGCCACGCCGTTGATCATCAGAATATAAAGCTGCCCCACATAGAGGGGTGTTGTCTCCAGTTCCACCAGGTGATCCGCACCATCCGGGCGGGCCGAAAGCACCTGTGTACTGTTGTTCAAGGTGTATCGCGACGGATCCATGGCATCAGAGGACCGGATCGGTTCGCTAAAAACCACCTGCAGATGGGTCGCATCCTTTATTCTGACCATGGCGATGGTCGGCGCGACCTGATCATCGGGTTCAAATGTATAAGAGTAACTGGTATTGGGATCGATCTCATTCCGTGCCGGACTCTCATCCACAATACCACTGACACGGAGCAGGTAGAGTTTGTTGGGAACATGCTCATCTGTGGTCAGATGAGCGACCTGACGCGAACCGGAGAGCCTAACCTCCTGAACACCCACATCCCCGGAAATCTCATAGTGGCTGACTTTTTCCGCTTCCCCCCGATCAACTGTCTCGTTAAACAGAATATCCATATGACGCGAGTCAATCACGTTCACCATGGTGATCAGCGGCCCCACATGATCGGGTCCCGAATAGCTGTATGTATAGGTACTGTTTGTGGCGATTGGCGTATTGGTGGTGATATCACGCACTTTGTTGACGGTCAACACATAAATGCTATTGGCTTTATGCGCCGAAGTCGTCAACCGTACTCGTGTGGCGCTTTCATCCAGCTGAGCGGAATAGACCACAGCATCGCGATTGAGGGTATAATGATCCGGATTCTCCGCACTCTCCGACTCTAGTTTTTGGCTAAACTGTACCAACAGACTCGTCTCATTCTCTACCGTCAGTTGCACAATTGTCGGCCCCAGGGCGGTACTTTTTCCTCCAAAGGCATAGGTATAGGCGCTGTTGGGAATAATCTCATTTTCCAACTCCGAGCGGTCGCGGACCTCGCTGATCCGCAACAGATAGATCTGACCTCTCTGATGAGGAGTCGTAAACAATTCCACAGCCATACCGGTACCATCCATCGTCGCGCTTAGCACATGGACATCATTACTGATCTGGTAATTTTCAGCCGTCTCAGCACTCGTTGGATCGACAGGCTCGCTGAATGAAACGACCAGATGGGTGTCATCGATCACATCGACTCGACGGATGGTTGGTCCGGTTCGATCCAGAGGAGTATAAACATATGCATAGGAAGCATCCTCAGCGATGGGATTATGATTCGTGCTTGTATCGGTCACATTCCGGACTCGAAGGATATATTGAGTATCCGCCTGGTGCTCTGATGTTTCCAACGTCACAATTTGTCCGGTACCATCCAATGAAACAGAGGTGATCTGGATTCCGCCGTCGATCTGATAGTTTTGTATCTGTTCAGCCGGTCCGGCGTCTATGGGTTCATTGAACAGAATCCGCAATCGATTTTTATCGATCACAGTAACCAATTGAATCATGGGCCCCAATATATCCCCGGGCTCATAGGTATAATCATACCGAGCGTTGGCCGAGATTTCATTGGCAGGTTGGGCTCGATCCGTCACTTCATTGACCGTCAATTGATAAACCACTCCTGCCACATGTTCAGACGTGGTCAGTTGAACGCCATTATCTCCATCCATTTCAGCCGCCACAATCTCGATTCCATTGTCGACCTGGTAATGTTGGGTTTGAGTGGCTGCTGCCACATCGACAGGCTCACTGAATCGAATCACCAATTGAGTCGACGAGGAAAGAGAAGCCAGAATGATAGTGGGCGGAGTGGTATCATCCGAATTTCCGTTCACACTGTAGGACACGCGACTATCCGCTGCGATTTCATTGGGCGGCACCGCCCGATCCCGGATTCCATTCACGACAAGAGTATAGTCGGTCCCTGCGGTGTGCTCTGCAGTCGTGAGATGGACGGTTTTGTTATCATTCTGTAACACCGCGGAATTGACAGCCAATCCATTTTCGATTTGATAATTGCCTGCCGTTTCCGCCGAAGACGGCTCCACAGGCTCGCTGAATCGAACCTGAAGGTGTTTTGAATCCAGTGGAACCACGGAGACCAGAGTCGGGGCCTGTTGATCCCCGAGAACAAAACTAACCTCTTTGGAATAGGAACTCTCGTTTCCATTTGCATCATAAGCTGTTACAGAAAAAAAATACTCTACGCCTTCATCCAAACCGGATAATACATGGGATGTCTGATTTTGAACATCTTGTGTATGGGGATAGGTGCGGGATTGGGTTCCGTAATACAGTCGGTAACCGGACAGATCATCTTCAGAATTGGGTTGCCAGCTCAATTCGACATCAGCCGTTTGTCCCGATGTGACAAAGGTCATCATCAGGATCACGACCATCGCGGCCACATTTATCCATCTGTTGTCTGTAAACACCTCTCTCATCTTGTCTCCTCTTCCAGCGGCATGGTTCATAGCTCTTCCCTGGGAATGCGAATGGGATCTTGTAGTTGCGAATTTGTAGTGAACGGATAAAAGGCTGGAGCCCAGACTCAATGGATCCGACGACCAAACTTGACGGATCGGATGCGATGTCGATGATCTTACGTCGGCAGTGTCCTGAAACAAACTGACAAAAACAAATTTGTTTCAAGAGTACCCACTAAGAATATTGCCTCTACAGAGATTGATAAACAAACCCTGTGCCATAAATACTAAGAGGCTAACCCAATGATTTTTATATTAGAAAATATCTACGACCCGGTGTAGTTTACAAGATTGAGGGAAGGAATTACAAAATGGGAACCTGTATCTGGTTAGTTTAACCGAAAGTCTAATATTCCCGCCAGGATCGGATTCCACTGTGGAGACTATCCCTTTGCCGCCAACTGGGTCGGTTTGAAAAGAGACAGTTTTGAGGATCCTGTTCTCAGAATCCAGGGGAGAGCAGGCACGGAAAACATAACGGGAAACGAATGGCCGGGAAAATCGGACCGGGGCAAAGTGAAAGGGAGGGAATCACTCTGCCCCGTATCGTCTCAGGGGAGTCGAATTAACGTACGATAGATGGAGGTATCACCAGTTTTCAATCGGCAAAAATAAGAGCCGGGGGGAGCAGGACGACCACCATCATCCAGCCCATTCCAAAAGGTGCGATAGCTTCCGGCAGGAAACTCGCGATTTTCCAGTTCAGCCACTTTTTGCCCGAGGACATTGTAAATCGTAATCGAAATGGATTTCTGATCGGGCAGTGAAAACTGAAACCAGGCTGACCCGTTTCCCCTCACAGGATTGGGATACCCGGAAGACAATTCCATCGACATGGGTATAGTGGGTGACTCGCCCAATACCGCTTCGACCTCGGCAGAGTATGCGCTCTCATTCCCCCAGTAATCCCGTGCGGTCACGGCAATAAAATACCGCGCATCCGCCTGCAGGTCCGTCAAATCACAAACCGTCCGGGAACCGACATCCTGGGACCATTGATACGAACCCGGAGTCATCCCCCAGTACACCCGATACCCCGCGATATCCGATTCCGGATTTTCATTCCAGCGCACCCGAATCAGTTCGTCTTGAGCCCAAACCAGGGGAGCCAGCCCCGTCAGTAGTAAAAGTAGAATAAGGAACCGCATCTTCATCCTCTCAACCCATCCTTTCCTTTATCAGTGCATCCATTTTTAAACTCCTTGTTGCTCTGGTTGATTCAGTTGCAGGATCATGTCCCGTCATGACCCTCCGGAACAGCACACAGTTCACCATCGCCCTGTACAGCGTAAACGATCGCCATGGACCATTCATCGCTACCAGGATTGAAAACGCACATCTAACTGTCTGCACAGAATAATGCCGTCAATCCCAAAATGTGAAATCGGGGGCCTGAAACACACTGGACGTCAAACGGAATCTACAGAGTGTTTGCGCCAGCCGGTGTGGGTGATCTTGTGTTGCGAAATTTTGTAGTTCAATGCTCTAGGAGAGATGCCTAACAATTCAGCTGCGTCTTTCTGCACCCATTGGGTCTGTTCCAATGCGTTCAAAATTGCCTGCTTTTCAAGCCTTTCCAGATTGAGAGTGGGTAGACCATTGGCCGGATTGTCCGCACGTCTACGGTTTCGACCTCCGGCGGCGAAATAGTCCTGACCTCTCATGGCCAGATCTTTGGGAGTAATGTGCTCACCTTCCGCGACAATCAATACCGCCCGTTCAATAATATTCCGGAGTTCCCGAATATTGCCCGGCCAGGAGTGATTGCATAACAACTGCACGGTCTCTTCGGTAAATCCGCCAATATTCTTTTTGACTTCCTGAGCGAACCGTCGTCGAAAGTATTCGGCCAATAACGGGATATCTTCCTGTCGTTCTCTCAAAGGGGGCAGGTGAAGTGTAACCACATTGAGACGATAATAAAGATCCGCCCGAAAGGTCCCGTTCTCGATCTCCTGCCAAAGGTCTTTGTTCGTGGCGGCAATGATTCGCACATCGACCTGAATGGTCTTTTGTCCACCAAGTCGGTTAAAACTCTGCTCCTGAAGTACCCGGAGAATTTTGGCCTGTGTGGACGGGTGCATATCCCCGATTTCATCGAGGAACAAGGTCCCACCATCCGCCTGCTCAAACTTGCCGATATGGGTGGATATCGCGCCGGTAAACGCACCCTTTTCATGACCAAACAGTTCGCTTTCCAGTAATTGCTCCTGTAAAGCGGCACAGTTTACCGTCACATACGGCTTGTTTTCACGCAGACTCATGGCCTGAATCGCTCCGGCAATCAACTCTTTGCCGGTACCGGTCTCCGCTTGGATCAGCACAGACGCGTTGCTCTTTGCCACCTTTTTGATCAAAGAGTAAACTTTGCGGATCTCGGGATTGCGACTTACTTTTGGATAATACAGTTCAAACGGTGTCAGCCGTCCTGCCGGATTGGGCATCTGATCAAACACCTCATAATCCAGCTCGTCAAGATCCACATCGCTAAACATTTGGGAATTGTTCATGTCTTTTCTCACCTCATGGGTTCTACATTCTGTACAAACAGAATCTGAACGCCTAACCGTTTTAAATCCCGCTCATATTCACCGTTGATTCCATTCACTCCGGATTGATTGACAGAAACCCGGGGCAAACCTTCCGTCCTGAATGACTGAATAAGAGTACACTATATACTTTTATCTGGTAAAGCATACAAATAACATGCCAAAACAGCATGTGGGATTACAGAACAAAGCCTGTTTCTATTACACTTGCTCAAAAACAAGCATGAAAAATTACGCTTTGGTAATTCTATCGAATCGATTTCACAAAACGACTTATATCCATATTTTACAAACATTAAAAGTGTATCTATATTTTAAAATGTGACTAAAATTCACGGCATAATTATGAAATCTCACTATTGAAATTCAAATCGCAGGATGAAAAGTGTATCAGAGCGATATAATAACAATTTTGTAATTAAAATGCACTCTTTATTTGAAAATAATAACAATTATGTAACCAGGCTCGTCTGGGCTGGTGTTGGGATTACCCCGGCGATTTGGAATCAGAGTGTAGTCGATAGAGCCGGTGGCTCAGGTCGTCCAGGCTGACAGCAGACTGTAGCACCGATGGCAAATGGGGACGCAGAGGATCGAACGCCCGGTAAAACTCGGGTATGGTCAGATCAGCGTGTTGCAAAAGCTCGCGGTTTTGGAACAACTGCTCGGGTGGACCATCAAAAATCAGTCTGCCCTCCCTTAGAACCACCGCACGGTGAGCAATGGCCGAAACAAAATCCATATTATGGGTGATGGTAACAATACTGCGTCCCGTGGCGGCCAGATCCCGCACCAGCTCGATCATGTTTCGAACATGACGTGGATCCAGACCGGCTGTCGGTTCGTCAAAAATCACCCAATCCGGCGTCATCGCCAGAACACCGGCGATGGCAACGCGGCGCTTTTCACCTTCACTTAACTGAAACGGAGAACGGGGTCCATAGAGATCACAATCCATACCCACATCTTTCAATGCCTCCCGGACTCGCCGGTTCAATTCGTTTCCCTGAAATCCCAGATTCCGGGGGCCAAACGCCACATCCTTTTCAACACTTTCCTCAAACAACTGAGTTTCCGGAAATTGAAAAACAATACCGATCTGCCTGCGCACTCTGTCTATGGGATATCCTTTCTGATGAATATCATGGCCATCGATCCGAACCCTTCCGGATTCAGGGCGCAGGAGCCCGTTGAGATGTTGAACAAGTGTGGTCTTTCCAGACCCGCTGGGCCCCAGCAACGCTACCACCTCTTGTCCCGGAAGGGACAGATTGATATCGTTCAAAACCGGATGAGGTGACCCACCGACCCCCTTGTAGCGAAACGTTATATGTTCCAGGTTGATTCGCATATTGATTGTTCCTCTGTGGTTATCCTTTTGTTGCAAAAATCTATTTTGGACATGAATGGAGCCCAATAAAACTCTGGTGCTCGTCATCATGATCTCGTACCTCCGGAGAAATCATGAAACAGGATTCGAATTGATTTCGGCCATGCCGGCTTGCAGGATGGCGCGGTATTCCTGCTCCGCGAAATTATCCGTCATGCCGGCGATATAATCACAAATCGATCGCACGAATCGGATACTCTGCTTC